>CAYXOZ010000005.1:0-25204 GCA_964467135.1 uncultured Dehalococcoidaceae bacterium | reverse complement strand
TTTACCTGGCTCTGGTTGATATCCATGAAGCTGTACTCGATGGGGTCCTCGATGGTCATGATATTACGCTCGTTCCGGTCGAGCTCATTGATGGAGGCGTAGAGGGTGGTCGTCTTGCCGGAGCCGGTAGGTCCGCCGGCCAGTATCATGCCATGGGGTCGCTTCAGCATGGCCTGGTATTTTATCAGGGCGTCGGGCTGGAAACCGAGCTCGGAGAGAGTGAAGAGCGCCAGGGACTTGTCCAGAATCCTTAAAGTGACCCTCTCCCCGTAGGGCGTTTCCATGGTGGCGGTGCGGATATCTACCTCGTTGTTGCCGACCCTCAGGGAAAATTGCCCGTCCTGGGGTCGTCTCTGCTCGGAGATGTCCATCTCGGCGAGGATTTTCACGCGTGACACCAGCGGCGCGTGGACGCTGAGCGGAAAGGCGAACATGTCGTGGAGGATGCCGTCAATCCGGTAGCGGATACGCAGTCTATCCTCCTGCGGTTCGATATGGACGTCCGAGGCCCGGTCTTTAATCGCCTGGGTAATCAGCAGATTGAGGGTCTCCGTGATGGGCGTACTGGCGGTCACTGCCGGGGTCTCGTCGGTCTTTGCCGCATCGGCCGGGGCAAACTGACTGACCTGTTTTTCGATGGCGCCGCTCGACCTATAGTTGATATTAATCGCGCGTTCGATGTCCGAAGGGACACCCAGAGCCACCTCGACCCTCATTTTAGCCTGGGCTTTGATATCCTCGATGGTGCGGACGTCTTCCGGGTCGGCCATGACCACCATCAGAGAGTCGTTGACGATGTCCATGGGAATAAGGGTGTGTTTCCGCGCCATCTCCTCGGGGATGAGGCGTAAGGCCCGGGGCTGTATCACGTGTCTCTTGAGGTCGATAAGCGGCAGGTTCAGCTTGATGCTGAGCATGACGGCGAGCTGCTCGGCTTTAATGGCCCCCTGGCTTAAAAGGGCATCGCTCAGCGTGCCCCCTTTTTGTTTCTGCAGCGCCAGGGCGTTTTCCAGCTGCGCCGGTGTGATGAGCGCCTCTTCGACGAGCAACTCACCGAGGTTTTTTTTAGCAGTTCTGGCGGCGGCGGGAGGTCTGTCATTATCGTTCGTCACACCTTCTCCTCGGCGGCACGGTGGCTTTTCTTCTTTGCCAGCAGCTTTTCCACCCGACTCACGATTTCCGCCGGGGCGGCCGGTTTGGGTAAATAGTCATCCGCCCCCACTTTCAGCCCGGTATTTTTATCTATCTCCTGGGCTTTGGCGGAAAACATCAATATCCGCAGTTGGGCCGTGTCCGGCTCGGACCGCAGGCGGTGACAGATTTCGAAGCCGTCCATGCCCGGCAGCATGACATCCAGAATGACCACGTCGGGGGCTTCAAGGCGGGCTTTTCTGATGCCTTCCAGTCCGTTGGCGGCGGTAATAACTTCATAGCCTTCATGCCTGAGGGAATAGTCCACCAGTCTTGATATGGCCGGGTCGTCTTCGATGACCAGTATTTTTTTCGTCATGTCCGGTGCCTCCTCTGCCGTTAAAAGGCAGATTAAAACTGAAGGTGCTGCCTTCGTTAACTTTGCTTTCTACCCAGATGCGCCCGCCGTGCGCCTCGATAATCTGCTTGGTGATATATAGTCCCAGTCCGGTACCGCCCTGCGCCGCTTTGTCTTCCGCCCTGAAGAACCTCTCGAAGAGGCGCTTCTGGTCTTCCGGGGATATGCCCATACCGTGGTCGGAAACCTGGAAAAGTAATTCTCCTTCGCGTTTTTCCGCCCGGACAAGAACGCTGCCGCCGGGTTCGCTGAATTTAATGGCGTTGCTCAGCAAATTAATAATTACCTGCCGCAGGCGTTCACTGTCCACTTCCATTTCCGGGAGCTCCCGGGGAATTTCCTCTTTGAGGGAGATGTTTTTGTCCCGGGCGATGCTGTAAAAAGTTTTGACGGAATCGATGATGGTCTGCCGTAACGGTATGAGCCTCTTATTCACCTGGAAACGGCCGGATTCCAGCCGGGACATGTCCAGCAGGTTATTGATGAGATTGCCGATGTGTGAAGTCTCGCGGTCGATAATTTGCAGGAACTCCTGCTGGACGGTGGGGTCGGGGACCTGGCCGGTTAGTATCAACTTGGTAAAGCCGCCGATGGACTGGAGCGGTGTGCGCAGCTCGTGAGAGATATTGGAGAGGAACTCTTGTTTCATCTGGTCGATTTTCCGCAGCTTTTCCTCGGCTTCTTTGCGTTCGGTGACATCTCTGATGATGGCGGTAGCGATGAAAGTGCCCTCATTTTCTCTGGCCGATAGCGAAAGCTCAATCGGTATCTCTTTCCCATCCTTTCTCAGGCCGATACCCTCGATGATGCGGTTTGTTTTCTCCGTTATGGTATTTTTTATACTGTGTTGCTCTTTTTTCGTTCTTGTATGCTCCCTCTCCGGGATAATTTTCAATAAGGATTGCCCCAGCATTTCCTTTTCTTTATACCCGAATATTTTTTCCGCTCCCTGGTTCCAGATGATGACCCTCATCCCGGCATCGGTGGAGACGATACCGTCGGTGGAGGTGTTGATAAGCTCCCGGTATTTTTCCTCGCTCCGTTTGAGCGCCTCCTCAGCCAGTTTACGCTGGGATATCGCCGAGGCTAACACTATCCAGCCGTAACGTTTCCCGTTTTCTTCTATCGCCTGCACGCTGACATCGACCCATACCTCACCGTATCTGGTGCGGTGCAGCTGCTCTTCACGGTAGTAGCCGTCGGACTCCAGTCTTTGTAACCGCCGCTCGTTTTCACCAGGCAAATTTTCCTCAATCTCGATAACGTCCATCAGCTTCTTGCCGATGGCCTCGGCGGCTTTAGTCCCGTACATCTGTTCGCTGATATCGTTCCAGTGGGTGATGACGTATTTCGTGTCCGTGGCGATGACACTTTCATGGATGGACCGGAAGGCGGCGTGGGAGAAGCGCAGTTCCTCTTCCGCCCTCTTGCGGGGGGTAATGTCCGTTACCAGGGTTACCCAGCCGAAGCGCTTGCCGTTTTCCTCTATCGCCTGGGCGTGCACGTCGACCCAGATATTACCCTTTGGGGTCCGGTAAATCTGCTCCTCCTGGTTGAACCCTTTGGTCATGAGGAGGGCGAAGCGCTTTTCGTTTTGCTTCGGGTAGTCTTCGACCATCACAATGACATCGCCCACGAGTTTCCCGATAGCCTCGGAGGCTTTAGTGCCAAACATCTGTTCGCAAATCTCGTTCCACCGGGAAATGATAAATTGATTATCCGTGGCGAAGACGCCTTCATGGATGGAGTTCAGGGCGGTATCCGAATAGCGCAGCTTTTCCTCGACCTTTTTACGCTCGGTAATATCGGTGGTCACGGAAAGCATGTAGGGATTGTTGTTGATATTGATGATCTCAGCGGAAAAAAGCCAGGTGCGGATTTCGCCGGACCTCATGCGGAACTGGCATTCCCGGTTGTTCACCGTCCCTTCGTCTTTTAGTATTTTAAGTATTTCCCCGCGTTCTTCCGGATTTGCCCAGAGTCCCAGCTCGATGGATTTCTTCCCGATGACTTCTTCATGGGTATAGCCGGTGAGTCGTAAAAAGGTATCGTTGGCTTCCAGTATCGTGCCGTCCTCTACGCGGGAGATGACTATCCCTTCCGGGCTGTGGCGGAAAGCTTTGGAAAACTTGTCTTCCGATACGCGCAGCTGTTCCTCAGCCCGCTTGAGCTCGGTGATATCGGTAATAGTGTGAATAAAGCAGGGTTCACCGCCGACGGTAATCTGCTCGCTGGAAAAAAGCCCGTTGCGTATCTCGCCTGACTTGTGGCGGATTTTGATTTGTTCGTTACGCAGTATCTCGTTTTCTCTGGTCTTTTTAACGATTCTGGCCTGCTCTTCTTCGTCAGCCCAGAGATTGAGGTCGGTGGCATTATGGCCGATAGCCTCTTTACGGGAATAGCCCGTTATTCGGGTGAAGCTTTCATTCACTTCGATGAAATTACCGTCTTCGAGCTTATTGATGGCGAACAGGTTGGCGCTGGAATGGAACGCCTTGGAGAATTTGGCTTCCGATTCTCTCACGGCCTCTTCCATCTGCTTGCGCTCGGTGATATCACGCAGGGATGCCAGATAGGCGGGCTTGCCTTCCCAGTTGATTTCAACTACGTTCATCTCGGCGACAGTATCATTCCTGCCGCGATGCTTGATGATTATTTCCGACTTTTTGCCTTTGTTCAGCGGGAAACTAAATGATTCGTTAATCAGGTCTTTTTTCTTCTGGTCCAGAAGGGACTCGGCGGCCGGATTGGCAAACAGTATCCGCCCCTTCTCGCCGACGACGATGATGGCATCAGCGTTTTTCCCCAGGATTTTCAATAGATTGGACTGGATTTTGGTTATTTCCTGGGTATGTTGCTCCAGCTCCGATTGTAACCGGGCCCGCTCGATGGCGTAGAAGAGGACGCGTTCTATCTGCCGGCCCTCCAGCTGCCCCTTTACCAGGTAGTCCTGCGCGCCGGACTGTACGGCTTTAATGGCGGTAGCCTCATCATCGAACCCGCTGAGCACTACCAGGGGTATCTGCGGCTCTTCGCACATTATTTTGGTGACGGTATCGAGGCCGTGACTGTCCGGCAGTCCGAGGTCGCTTAAGATGATATCCGGTTTGTTCTCCCTGATATATTCCAGCGCGTCGTGCAGGGTTTTCACGGTGGTAACTGCCAGCTGGCCGTTCACCGACTTCCCCAGCTTTCTCAGGAGCAGCTCGGTATCATCGGGGTTGTCTTCAATCAGTAAAACTTTAATATTCCCGTTTTCCATTATTCAGCCCATGAGCTAGTATTGAAGGCAGGCGAGTATTTTTCATCCTTAGTATTGCTGAGCCGGCGATTCATTTATCAATAGCCAGTAGAGTCCTATCTGGCGGACGGCGTTGAGAAACTGATTAAAGTCCACCGGTTTACGCACATAGCTGTTTGCCCCGGAGCGGTAGCCGCTGATGAGGTCCTGTTCCTCCCTCGAAGATGTCAGGATAACGACGGGAACGAGCTTGGTGCGGTCATCGGCGCGGAGGCGCTCCAGCACCTGGAGGCCGTCGAGTTTCGGCAATTTTAAGTCGAGGAGCACAAGCCTCGGGGTTTTAGTGATATCCCGGTTTACGTGAGCTCCCTGGCAGAAGAGATAGTCCAGGGCTTCCACCCCGTCGCGGGCCACGACTACCTCGTTGGCGATGTTATTTTTCTGGAACGCCCTCATGGTAAGCTCAACGTCATCCGGGTTATCTTCCACCAGCAGAATTACTTCGTCTCTTCCTATCATCGTCGTGCTCCTTTAATTAATGGTGAAGTGAAACGTAGCGCCTTCCCCCGGTTGTCCCTCGGCCCAGATAGTACCGCCGTGGCGGTGGATAATCCGCTTCACCGTGGCCAGGCCGATACCCGTACCGGGGAACTCCGTCACCTCATGGAGGCGCTGGAAAGCGCCAAAAAGCTTATCCACATAGGTCATGTCGAACCCGGCGCCATTGTCTCTAATGAAATAGGACTGCCGGCCGTTCTGGTTTTCTACCCCGAATTCTATCTTCGCGGTCGGCTTTTTACCGGTAAATTTCCAGGCATTACCCAGCAGGTTTTCCAGCAGCACTCTCATCAACTGGGGGTCTCCGGTGGCGGTCAAATCGTTATGGATGACGAATTCCGCCCGGCGTTCCGGTTGCGCTTCCTGGAGCCTGCCGGCAATCTCCCGGGCCAGCGCGCTCAGGTCAATCGGCTCATGGTGTATTTCGCTCCGGGTAAGGCGCGAGAGTTTCAATATGCCGTCGATGAGCTCGCCCATTTTCTGGCTGGCGCTGCGGAGGCGCTGGAGGTAGTCCTGGCCTTTTTCATCGAGTGTGTCTTTATAATCTTCGATGAGCGCCTGGCTGAAACCGTCGATGCTCCTTAACGGCGACCTGAGGTCATGAGACACGGAATAGCTGAAGGCCTCCAGCTCTTTGTTCGTCGCCGCGAGCTGGCCGCTGGAGCGTTCCAGGTTAGCCAGCGCTTCTTTCAGTTTTTCTTCGGCGCGCTTACGTTCGCTGATGTCGTTGCCGATAATTAACAGGCAGGGTTCGCCGTTGATGTTGATGATATCGGCGGATAGCAGTATGGTCCGTTTTTCCCCCGATTTCACCACGAGCTGGAACTCTTCATTCTCGACACGTCCCCCTGCCTGTATCCGGCGTATCACCTCGTTACGCTGGTCAGCGTTTACCCAGAGTTTTAACTCCTCCGAAGAGCGACCTATTGCTTTATCTCGCGTGTAGCCGGTGACGCGCGTGTAGGTATCGTTCACCTCTACGAAGGTTCCGTCGCTCAACCTGGAAATGGAGATAGCCTCCGGGATATTGTAAAAAGCTTTGGAGAATTTTTCCTCAGACTCCCTCAGGGCTTTCTCCATGCGGTTGCGCTCGGATATGTCCCGGCAGACGCAAAAAATAAGCTTTTGTCCCGAGAACATCGCTCCGTTGGTGCTTATTTCAACATCGAGGGTCGTGCCGTCTTTGCGCCGGTGAGTCGTCTTAAAATGGTCGCCGGCCTCGCCGACGGTCCTTAACATTTCCTTTACCTGTTCCGGCGGATAAAGGAATTCCCAGTCCCAGACATTGAGCTTGAGGATTTCTTCCGAAGAATAACCCAGCATTTCCGCGAACCGGCGATTGGCTTCGAAGACCGTGCCGTCCTGGTCGAGGATAACGATGCCGTCGCGCGACTGCTCGATCAGGATACGGCGGCGTATAGCTTCGTTGGCCAGGGACTCTTCCATACTCTTGCGCTCGGAAATGTCGGTGCTGACCACGAGAAGGCAGGGTTCACCCCCGATAGAGACGTATTCGCTGGATATCAGCTGGGTGCGGATTTCACCCGCTTTGGTACGTGTCTGGATTTCTTCATTATTCATGATGACACGTTCGCGTATCTTCCGGAGCATGCTTTCCCGCTGTTCCGGATTGGCCCACAGATTCAAATCGTCGGCATTGTGACCGACCAGCTCTTCGCGGGTATAGCCGAAGGTGCGGGTATAACTCTCGTTTACTTCGATAAAGACGCCGTCGCTTAATCGGGAAATCGAGATAGAGTCGGGGCTGGCGTGAAAGGCTTTGGAGAACTGCTCCTCCGATTCTCTCAGCGCCGCTTCGATACGCTTGCGTTCGGTGATGTCAACAAAAGTCTCCAGCAGGTACCGCCGCCCGCCCATCGTCACCCGCACAATATTTTTCAGGATGGGTATGGACTTACCGCTGGTATCAATGAGTACCCGCTCCGAGTTATCGGTTTGCGAGCCCAGGTCGGTGATGGGGCATTTCCCCCGCTGGGTGGGGCAGATGAACCGGTGACACTCTTTCCCGATAATCTCCTCCGGGCGCAGACCGATGATGCGGCTCGCGTAGTTGTTGACGTCCTGGATAACGTGTGCTTCTTCGTCAACAACGATGATGCCACAGGGGATGGAATTCAGTATCGTGTCCAATTGTTCGTTGTTCTCACTCAGCAGCTTCTCGACGCGCTGCAACTCAATAACCTGGTTCTCTATTTCCACCCGGTCTCTTTTACGGATGATGGAGATGACAATCACGAAAAAGGTAACGATAATGAGGTAGCCTATCACAGGCGCCAGGTCTTTCATTTCCATCAAGCCGAACACCTTGAGCGCCGCGGTAAAGGACGCATAACCGATAGCGACGATGATGGTTCCTCTCGCCGTCAGCATCAGGGCGGCGACCATCAACGGCAGGGCCAGCCACATCAGTTCCACCGAAAGGTTCACTTCGGGAGGTTTGAAAAGGGCGATAGCCAGCGGAGGGAGGGCGGGTATGGTGATAGCCACCACCAGCGCCGCCTGGTAGTACCTGGTGCGGCTGACCAGATAACCCAGGAAAAGGGCCAGAGAGGTACCCTGCAGGACTATCCACGGGTCGCCGCCGACATTTTTCAGGACCAGCATGCTTACTATCGTGTTGACGGTCATTATCAGCAGGAAAATCGAGAGCATGCGGACACGTCGCCGCTGCATCGGATCCACACCGGATGAGGGCTCGAATATGAAACGCACAATGGCTGAAGCAGTCCGGGGGATATTATATCCCCACCGCCGAAAACGGGTTACTCCGATGGTCATATCTCTTCTCCTGATACCTGCGCGTCAGGGATAACGCGGTTAATTACGCCCGCGAAGGAAGGGTACAATCCGGGCGGCTGATCCTGGCGACTAATAGCCTTTAGATACCTGGGTAACCAGACCGGTGATGGTACAGGAATAAGTGCCCTTGGTGGTGTCAGTCCTCAGGTAATCCGGATATAACGGCCGTCCTGTCGGAAAAGCCGACATATCGTCAGTGGTGGTGGTGGCGGTGACCGAGGTGATGTGGCTTTTCGCCATCATCGTGTCCATGGCTGTCTGCACGGTCACCAGCTCGGCCTTGGCGGCTTCCTCCTGCCCTTCGCCGGCGAGACCGGTGACGTTAGGCAGGACGACCGCCGCCAGGACGCCCAGGATAGCCACGACGATAAGCAGTTCCACCAGGGTAAAACCCTTGCCATTACGGTCGATTTTCCTGAGGAATCGACGTATTTTATGGGCCATGTCTTTTGGCATTTCTTACCTCCCGTAGTGTTTATTCCTGAGTAACACGGACCGTTCCGTTACATAGTGTTAATCCCTTTTGCCCGTTTTTGTCGGCTATATGCATATTAATCGTCTCAGAATCACTACGGAGTTTTTTCCAGTCGCGTGGCCCGTACCGGCATGTGATGTCTATCCAGGAACCGGGAAAATTCGGTCCTCTCTATACGGAAATGGCCGCCGGGAAGCTTAAAAGCCGGCAGTTGGCGGGTATTAATCCAGCGCAATACGGTGGTATTGCTGACGCCGCAGCGTTTGGCGATAAAGCCCACGGAGATGAACTCCGGGGTCCACTGTTCCTGCGCTTTAGGCAAGCTTACCTCCATACCGGCGTTACCGGGCTGCCAGTGAGTAAATAATAAGAATTGTTATATCTGGTGCTAGCGGTGTTTGCTACGTTTGAAGTATATAAAAATCGCCTCACGATATTGTCACAGGCTGCTGGCAGAACCTAACAGGAATATCACAACCGATTTCAGCGCTTGATATTATCCGGCGGTTCAAGGGCGGGAGGCGCGCAATAATGTGAGTGCCAGGGTGGACGGTGTGAGGCTTCGGTGACTCCCCGAAAACAGGCTTCCCCTCCCCCGATTTTGGAGAGAGGGGGAAGCCTGTCTGGAAAAAGAGGAGGTTTCAGGAATTCTTGCTGCTGGAGCGTATCCGCCGGACGGATATGCCGATACCGGCACTCAAGGCGATGATGCCGATGATAATCCATATCATGAACATCGGGAACTCACCGGTTTCCGGCTCCGAGAGAGCGGGCACCGTCGTTGCCTGGGGTTCCTCTTGTACTCCGGGAGGCAATGTTTCTGCGGCGGACGGCTCCTCAGCCGGGGCAGGCGCCATTTCTCCGGGTGTTTCACCCCCGGCGGACGGCACCTCGTCCGCGCCGGCTGTTTCTTCCCTGACGGTCAGCGTGGCGGTCATGCCGTTGACATCGATGGCATAGGTCCCGACTTTATTCGGGGCGATGGTAAAATCGACATCCTGGCTGGTATGGGCGGCCAGCGTGATTTTTTCCGTAACTGCCACGCTCTCGTTTATGGTCAGGATGACCTCGTAGTCGCCGGAGAGCTCACCGGTATTGGCAACGGTGGCGATGACGGTAACAGGGTCGTTGGGAGAGCTCACGGACGGCGCTACTTTAAGGCCGGTGATGCTGAAACGGGCTACGGCCGTCGGCGCCATGACGGTGAATGACGAGAAATGGTTCACCGGTGCGGTAATCGTATTTTTCGCCTTGTCGACGACACCGCCCGCAAGGTTAACCCATTTTCCGTCCTGGAAGGTGGCTATCACCAGGTCCTCCTCGACTATACCGGCGGGTAGAGACGATTCCTGATAGTCGAACTTGACGTATATGGCCGGGTTGAAGGTAGAGCCGCCGGGGCCGATATCGTAAACGAGTCCGATGATTTTGGCATCGGCGGGAGGAGCGGGGGCATTGGCCTGCGGTTTGATGGAGATGAAGCTCAAGCGTTGGCCCACGCTGTTCTTGCCGACAGTGTCTTTCGGTATGGTTATCTCCACTTTGCCGTCGGCTGACTCCGCCGTGACCTCGACGACGAACTTGCCGCTGCCGGTGACGGAGGTAGACACCGAGGTGACGCCGGTCGCGCCGCCGCCTCCGCCGCCACCGCCGGTATTAACGACCCGGGACGGGGGCGGGTTGGTCGTGGCGAGCAGCGTCCAGGAGCTGAAGTGCTCCGGCGAGGCGTAGGCCATATTAGCGTCGGTATCGACGGTGGTGGTCACCTCCGTCCACTCCCCCGTATCGGGGTCGAGGTAGGCTACCTTCAGGTTTTCTTCCGCGAGGCCGGCGGCCTCAAGGTCGGCGGGGTCAAACGGGAAGCCGATGTCCCAGTCCACCCCGTCGACGGGAACGCTGGAATCGATATTGGTTACCCTGCCCAGCATGTCGGTGGCGCCTTCCGGAAGATCGGCCAGGGTATCCGGCAGCACATCGATGTTAGACGGGGTAATGGTACCAGCTTCGCCGCCGTCGTTGATGATGCCGTTGATGGTGATGACGTCGCCCCAGGGGGCCGTCATATCAATCGGCGTGCTCGAGGTAACGGTGCTCGGGTCGAGGAGCGGCGAGGCGTAGGTGGTCACCGTTGTCCCGGAGGGTGTCGAGATGACCATGACGTCCGTGCTGTGGGTCAGGGCGCCGCTGGTGCCGGTTATCCTGAATGTCCAGGTGCCCGGCAGGGCGCTGGCGTTCGCATTAAAGACGACCGTCTGTTTGCCCAGACCGGTGTTGGCGGAAGCCGTTACCGACCCCGCGGTATAGGTGATGCTGGCCGGCAAGGCGCTCGCATCGGCCATGGCCACGGCCAGGGCGACGGTGCCGCTGAAGCCGTTAAAGGCGGTTACCGTTACCGTGGTGTTGGCGCTCGAACTTGGATTGATAGGGATGGTATTGGGGGCAAGGCTGATAGCGAAATCAGGCGTATTAGCCGGGGGCACTATATTAAGGGTGATGCTCCGCGTCTGGGTGATGGCGCCATTGGTGGCAGTGACGGTCAGCGGGTATCTCCCCGCCGTGGCGCCCGCCGGGACGTTGATGGTCAGCGTGGCGGTGGTCGGCGTGGCGATACTCGGTGTTATCGTTGACGCCGGCAGGATGGTGGAGGTGGCGCCGCTGACGGCGTTGAGCCCGGTGACGCTGAGGACGACCGAGGACTGTAAGCCGCCCAGCGGCTCAATCTTGATGATAGCCGTGCCGGAGCCGCCCCTGGGGATATCGACTTTCATCGGATTGGTATAGAGGATGAAAGAATCAACCGCGGATGGCTGTAGACTAAACGGTCTATCGATAACGATGCCGCTGGTGCCTCCGGTGACTCTGACCGCGTAGATACCGGGGTTCATCGCCGGAGCGCTGATAACGGCGGTAAAGGTGCCGTCCTGCCCCGCTGTGACGGTGCCGGGCACCGTGGTGATATTATTGCCGGCGAATTTTGCGGTGATGGTCTCACCGGCGGTAAAGCCCGAACCGGAGAGACTGATATTGGTGTCCGCCGGCCCGCTTGAAGGCGATAGGTTCAAGTTGGCGCCGGTGGAAACTACCATGAGACCTAACGGCACTGCCCGGGCGATAGTGCTGGTCTTGACCTCGAGCGGAATATCGTAAGGACCTAACGGTGTCGCTATATCCACGGCGATGTTGGTGATGACCACCAGTTCTTCACCGGGCACCGGGGTCAGGGCTACCGGCGCGATGGTCTGCCGAACGCCGCCCGGGGAGCCCTGGTACTGGCCGATGATATTACCGGCGGCGTCCCGGAAAGTAGCGGTGACGCCGGGAGCCAGGAAACCAACGCTGAACTGGATAACCTGGTTGAACCCGTTCTTGGAGGTCAACTTGATGGTGGTGTTAGCGTTCTGGCCCCTGACCACCTGGATGGACTGCGGCGAGACGGTAAGGAAGAAGTCGGCGCCGGTGGCCGGGACGATGTTGAACGGGCACCTGGCGGCAAGGGTGCCGTCGCTGGCTTTAATGATATAAGAGCCGGGCGGTACCTGCGCGGCCGGAGGCACGGTGATTTCCGTGGCCCAGGTGCCGTCGCTCAGTACCTGTATCGTCCCGGGTGTGATGTTAATCGGGGTGGCCGCGCCGGGTGGCGCCGCCGTCAGGGTGATAGTGGCGCCGCTGGTAAAGCCGGCGCCGGATACGCCGATATGCTCGCCGGGCCTGGCCTGAGGCGGATTGATGGTAATGGAGGCGTAACCGCCTCCGCCGCCGATATTGGACATGACGCTGAAGCCGAGCGGTATCACTATCATTTCACTGCCGCTGATGCCGCGTATGCTCAGGGGATAAGGACCGGGCGGCGTGCTGGCGCTGACGTTAAGAGTCAGCGTGGCGCTGCTGGAGGTGCCGGGGGTAACGGTCACAGTGCTGCCCGGCGTAAAGACAGCCGTGATACCCGGCGCTAAACCATCGACGGAGAGGGTAACGTTAGCCGCGACAGTGCCCACGGACTGGGCGGTGATCATGGTCGTGCCCTGTCCGCCCTGGAGCACCGGCGGCAGGTAAGGCGGCGATGCTTTGAGCATGAATTTAGATTGAGAGCCCCTGATGGAGAACGGCCGCGCGTCATAGATAAAACCTCCGTGGCCGTCGGCGACGGCGATGCGGACGTCGTAGGTGCCGGGGGTCAGACCGATGGGCATCTGGAAGACGCCGCTGAAATTGCCGTTGGCGTCGGTAGCCAGGTTAGCCGGAATAGCAACCGACTGCGCGCCGAAGGTGATACTGCTGACGCTCTGGCTGGCCGGGAACCCGGTCCCGGAGAAGGCTATCTTGTACTGTTTATTGTCGTAGCCGGCGGGGGCGTAGTCGGGGTCGAGGGTGAACTTGGGCATGTTGAAGCTGGCCGGCGGCATGACGCCGAAGCCGAAAGGTACTGTCCTGGTAGAGCTGCCGCTGACGCCCCGTATGGTCAGGGGGTACATGCCCGGACCGGTCGAAGCGCGGGTGGTGATGGTCAGCCGGGTGTTGCTCGAGCCGCCCGGCGGCACGTTGACGCTCTGGCTTTCAAACAGTCCGATAACGCCCGGCGGCAGCCCGTCCACGTATAGCTGCACGGTCAGGGCCTGGCCGGTCGACTCAATAAAGATGGTCGTATTGCCCGAGCTGCCCTGCGTCACGCCGGCGATGAAGCCCGGCACGACGTTGAGCTTGAAGGTGACGTTGGCATCCTCGATGAAGAAGGGCTTGGCGATGAACACCGGCTGCGCGCCGGATGTGGCGACCACTTCGACCATGTACTGGCCGACCCCGTAGCCGTCGGGCACGTTGAAGATAAGGTCGGCGTCGCCGTCGTTATTGGCGGCGGTGCCAACCGGTATGGGGAGCTCCCTGCCGGCGAAACGCAGGTTGGTGATGTTAGCGCCGGCGGGGAAGTCGGTGGCTTTTACCGTTACCTTGGTCTTGACCGGTCCCGCGGTGGGGTTAAGGGTTATTTCCGGGAACCAGATACCCTGCTGCTGCATCCAGTCGGTGTCTTTAAACATCGTGGACGGCTGCACCTCGAACTCGATATGCGTATAGAAGGTCTTGGGGGTCCCGCCGATGGTAGCGGCGCCCCGGATTTCCGCGCCGTAATGCCCCGGCGGGATGTTCGTCGGGGACAGGGTAAGGGTCGCGCTCTCCGAGCCGCCCGGGCTAAGCTCAAGCGTCGCGTCGGAGAAGGTAGTGGTGACACCCGGCGGGATTTTATCCATCGAGAGCGTTACGTTGGCGGCCACGCCCATTGACTTCACGCGGATGAGCGCCGAGCCGCTGCCGCCGGGAGGAATCGGCGGCAGCCAGTTGGGCTCGGCCCAGAGGGTGAAGGCGACGTTGGCATCGGTCACCTGGAAGGGCTTCCTGATGCGCACTTCCGGCTCGCCGGCTTTGGCGGCCGCCAACTCGACGTCGTACCAGCCGGCGGTGATATTGGCGCTCCACATGGTCTTGGGGACGTTAAAGACAAGCGAAAAGTCCCCGTTGCTGTCCGCGGCGGTGCCGGCGGGAACGGGTAGATTAGTTCCGGCGAAGCGGAGGCTTGTTACCACGGCGTTAGCGGGGAAGTCAGAGGCATTGATATTCACTTTAGTGTCCGCCTGCCCCATACCGGGGTTCAGGACAATCTCCGGGAAATAAAAGAGGTATTTATCGTCACTGGACATGTCCATCTGGTCCATCATCGTGTCCATGTTCCAGTTCTGGAATCCCTCGGGCGGCGCGACGTCGAAGTTCAAAGGTATGCCGAACTCGGATTGCGCTTCCGAAGGTATGTTCTTTTCGAGGAGCTGGTTGGCGTTGCTGTCAATCCAGCCCACGATGTTTATCATGTAATGGCCGGGGTTGGAAGCGACCAGGTAAAAGTCTTTCGCCGTCTGGCCGCCGCCCGGGACGTTAGCGATGGTCGTGGCGGGTCCGTCGACGGCGTTCCAGTGTAACTGCACCCCGCCCGGGATACCCCACCCGTTCAGGCTCTCCATGACCGCCAGCGAGACGTTGGCGCTGTTATAGCCGAGGGCTTTAACGTTGATTTTTGTCTGCCCGTTGCCCCCCGGTTGTATCGGCGGTATAAAGTTGGGCGTGGCTTCCAGGCTGAAGGCGGCGTCCGCCCGCATCAGGTTAAAGTCCTTGCCGATGTTCTGCCACCAGGTGTCCTTTTGCAGTCGGAAGTCCACCCAGTACATGCCGCCGGCGGGCAGGTTCCAGGCCTCGCTGACGATGAACGAGCCGGAAAGGCTGCCGGTGTCATCCGCCGTGAGGCCGCCGGCGGGGAGCGGCACCGTGTTACCGGCGAAGTTAATAGCGGTAATGCTGGCGCCCGCGGGCAGGTTAGTGCCGGTGAACGTCACCTGCGTGCCGACCGACCCGCTCTTGGGTGATAGGAATATCTCCGGGAAGAAGACGCCCTGCTGCTGCATCCAGTCGTTGTTCATGAAGCCGGCCGGCGGGCCTACCATGAACTCCATATGGAAATCGCGCCGGTTATTGCTGCCGTCGATAGCCACGATATTAAAGGGGTAGGGGCCGGGCGGCAGGTTTTCCGAGGCGATTAGTATCAGAGTAGCCGTGGCGGCGCCGCCCGTATCGGTAATGCTGACCGACTTCGAGGTCGGGTTCCAGACCTCGGTGATGGTGCCGTAAGCCGCGAAGAGCCCTTCCGTCCTCAGAGTGACGGCGGTCGTCTTGCCGGGTAGCGCGTTAACGCTGATGGCAATCTGGCGTCCGTTGGGGTCGCCGGCAGGTATAGGCTGCAGCCAGTTGGGGCTGACTTCCAGCGAGAACGTGTCGCTCGCTCCCATGATATTGAAAGGCAGATTCCTGATGGTGTTCTGTACGTTGACTTCCAGCGGGTGCATCCCGGAAGGCAGGGATGGCACGGTAATTACCGCGGAAAAAGCGCCGGTGTCATCGGTGGTAGTAGCCACGCCGGGGGTGATGTTCTGCGGGCCGAGTCGTATGGAGGTCAGGCTCTGGCTCTTGGGGAAGCCGTAGCCGCTGACCGTTATCTGGTCGCCGGCAGAACCGAAAGTGGGCGATATGGTGACCATCGCCATGCCCATATCCATGAAACCGGCGGAGGGCGTTACCTCGAGGGTAAAGTTCGTCCAGATTTCCTCGGAGGGATTGGCGGCGTTATAGGCGCGGACGGATATCGGATAGTTGCCCATCGGGCAGCCGCTCGATATCGTCAGTTGAAGGTCACGACTTTCCATCGCGCCGACGGGCGGGGTCACGTTGGCGGTAGTGAAGCTCGGCGTGACACCCATCGGCAGTCCTTCTATCCGCAGGACCACGGAGGGACTGGGCGGAGTGGCGACGAGAGACCTTACCTGGATATTGACGTTGCCGGTATTTCCCGCCGGCCGCGCCAGCCAGCCCGGCGAGGCGTTGACGCTGAACTTCTGGTCGCCGGAGACTATCTGGAACTCAAAGCCGCCCCGGCGGTCGCCTACCACGACGTCGACCGGATAACGGCCGGGTCCCATGGTGGGCACGGTGAAGACCCCGGAGAACGAGCCGGAGTCGTCATCGGAGGTAGTGATATCCGCCATGAGTATGTTATTACCGGCGAAGGTCAAACTGGTAATCGCGGTGTTCCGGGCGAACCCGGAGCCGCTGAAGGTGATGGTATCGCCCACCCTGCCGAAGCTGGGATTGAGCGAAAGCATGCCCATGTTATAGCCCTGGGGCGGCATAATCGAAAGCTCAAGATTGACGCGACTGATTTTTTCGTTAGCGTCCCAGACGTTGTTCGCATTAGTATCCACCCAGCCTTCGAGGACGGCCGGGTACATGCCCATCGGTATCATGTTGGGCAATACCAGCCCCAGCTGGAAGTTGTTCTGTCCTCCCGGCGGTGTGGCGAGGGTAAAGACGGGTTGAACGATTTCGTTCCAGGCGGTTTCCACGCCAGGCGGCAGACCCTTGACCGTCATCTTAACGGTCGGGGCGGCGCCGGCTAAAGCTTTAAGCAGGCCGGATGTACGCACCTGGATGCCGGGACTGCCCTGTAAATAACTGGGAGATAAGGATAGCATAAAGGTATCATCGGCGCCGTAAACGTAGAACTGCGTCTCCGCCTGAACCTGGCCTACGTATACCCTGACGCCATACGTTCCCGGGGAGATGGCTTGACCGCCCAGCGTAGCGGGAACGGTGAAGGAGCCAGAAAAGGCGCGCTGCGCCGAGGTGGTAATCGTTTGCCCGAGGGTGATGTTAGCCCCACCGAAGGTTAGTCCCGTGATATTAGCTTCCGGCGGGAAGTTCGAGCCGCTGAAGGACACGTTAGTGCCCGCCGTACCTGAATTGGGATTAAGCGAGAATATCGGCATGTCAAATCCGGCGGAAGCGCCAATGTCCAGCTCGAGGTTACGCATCTCTGTTTGCTGGCCAGCGGCGGCTTTGACCGCGAGCGAGTAGTGCCCCATGGGAGCCACCGGCTTGGGCCGGATTTCCAGCGAGGATACCAGGGAAGCGCCGATGGGCGGGGAGACGGTTTTAGGCGCTCCCCACTCCCCGCCGTCAAAACGCCATTCGATTATCGGGGGGCCTTCGACGCGGAGGGTCACGTTGGACGAGGACGCCCCCACCGACTGCACGTTAACGGATGTCGTTACTGTTGCACCGGGCGGTGCCTGTATCATATTAGGAGATAGGTTAAAGCTAAAACTTGCCCCGTTGCCGAAGACGGTAAACTGGGCGGATGCCCTCCGGTCGTTGGGCGGGTTGCCCGTCACCGCTTCAATCATGTACATGCCGGATGGCAGAACTGATGGAATCTGTAAAACGGCGGTAAACGCCCCCGATTCGTTGGTCACAATAGGCGGCAGGCGCCCCGCCCAGTCGTTGTCGACAGTCGGCGGTCCGAGATAGAGGTGGGTAACGCTCGAGTTCGCCTGGAAACCGCTGCCGCTGATGGTGACCCAGGTGCTAGCGTACCCGGACGTCGGGCTGAGATAAATCGAAGCCATATTCATGCCGGCCGGCGGCGCCACGTCCATTTCCAGCGGGATACGGTGCACCTCGGCGCCGCTGATACCCTTAACGGTAATCGTGTAATGGCCCGCCGGCAACCAGGGCTGCGCGGTCAGAGTCAGCTCGGAGGTGGCAACGCCGCCTGGCGGCGCGGTAACGCTGTTGGGATTGAGGAGACTGCCGATATCGTTGGCCGGGTATCCCTCCAGCGACAGGGCAACCGTGGGTGACGTGGAGCCGGTGGCCTGTACCTGTATCATGGTGGTGATATGGCCGCCCTGAGGCACAAAGAGGAAGCTCGGCGATGCCTGTAGCACGAAGGTATCGCTGCCTCCGGTTATCGTGAAGGATTTGCCGATGAATTTACTGGGCGAATCGCCCACTCTGATGTCTACCGGATACGTGCCCGGCGCTAGCGCCGCCGGCACGCGGAAAGTGCCGGAGAACCTGCCCGCGGACTCCCCGGAGGCAGGCACGGTGATGGTGGGGAGGCTCTGGGTGGCGAGTATATCGATGCCGCCGAAATTAAGAGCCCTGACTTCATTCGGCGTGCAGTCGGTGAAGCCGGAGCCAGAGAAAGTGACCGTCCGGCCGCTCTCCCCGAAGGTGGGACTGAGGGTGAACTCCGCCATACCGAATCCGGACGGCGGCTGTATCATGAGCTGTAACGAGACGCGCTGTTCCGGGCTGGCCGTTATCCAGCCTTTGATCGTGACCGGATAGGAGCCGGTCGGCGCTGTTAAGCTGGCGGTAAGCTGAAGGTCAACGGAGGTTGACCCGCCAGCGGGCACGGATACAGCATTGGCGTCAGTAGCCGGGGTATTGTCCGCCAGGGCGCCGAACCGGTACGTGAGCCAGCCCGGCACGCCTTCCAGCGCCAGGTTGACGGTAGCGCTGCTGCCGCCCACGGAAAAGATATTCACCGAAACGATGGCCGTGTTGTGGTCCTGCTCCGTCATCACGCTCATCGACTGCGGTGATACCCCCAGGGTGAAGGTCTCGCTGGTCCCCAGAATCTGGAAGTCCCTCTCGGCGAAGTCGCCGGTGCTCTGAACGATGGCTTTAATGCGGTAGTTGCCGGAAGGTATCCCGGACGGGATGGTGAAAGTCCCGGTAAAGCTGCCGCCGTTGACGGTGATACTGGCGGGGTTGGTCGGCAGCGTGGTGTTGGAAAATACCTCTTTTATCGTTACCACCTGTCCCTGGGTAGCCGGCGGGAAATTGGCGCCGGAGACGGTAATCATGTCGCCGGCCCGGGCGTAGGACTGCGATAGCGAGATACCCGGGCCCCAGTTCGCCTGCGGCTGGATGTCCAGGTTGATATTGGTAAACTTATTTATGGGCGGGCTGGCGCAGGTCCCTTCGATGTTCAACTGGTACATGCTGGGGGAAGCCCAGTCCGCTACAGAGATGGTCAGGATAGCGGATGCTGTGTCACCGCTGGCGGGCGTGACGCTAGTGGGCGAGAAACTCCTGGTCACACCGGGGGCGGTGCCCGCATTAAGCGTTACGGTGCTGTTGAAGCCGCTAATAGATTGGACGTAAATAGTGACGTTGGCGGAGTGGCCGGGCGTGATGGAAACGAACTGGGGGGAGGCGGAAAGAAGGTAATCGGGGCCGGCGCCAGAGGTAATCGTTATCTGGCAGGTGGCGGAGGCTTGGCCGGAAATCGCTTTCAGGATAAAGATTCCCCCGGGCACCTGAGGCGGAATACTCAATAAAGTATTCCAGGTCCCTTCCGCGGTTGTCTGTCCCGAAGTGATGGTCTGCCCGGCGTTCGGGCCGGAGTCCCATTTGAGGGTGATGTCAGCGGCGCCGGGGAACTGCGCGGCGAAGATATTGCTCTGGCCTCCGGGACCGACCACCGGCGGCGATGCTGATAAAAGCGGCTGCCCGGGCACGCCGATGATGACCGTGAAAAAGGCGCTTTTCTGCTGGCCCGGGGCATTGCCGTTGAGTCCGCACTGGTAAGAACCTGAAGGCGCCATGGCGCCGGCGCGTATGTTCAGGGCGACTGCCTGCGTTTGACCGGGTGACAGGGTGACCTGGTTGGGCGTGACCGAGGAGTTATTGGCTATTTCCGGCGGTCCGCCGAAACCCAGGTTGATGGTCCCAGTGAAATTATTCAATGACGTTACGTTGAAGGTCTCGGTAATATTGGCTCCCGCCGCGAGCATGAATGAATAGCGGTTCTGGCTGTGAGTGATGCTGAAAGTCGGCGATAATAAAGTGGTCGCGGAGGGGGAGTTGGACAGGCCGGAAAGAAGGTCCTCATCGTCCCGGGTCTTGACGGCGAAGAAATAGGTGGTATTGGCGCTGAGGTTGGGTACAACGAAGCTCTCCGGAGTGCCGGCGGTATGCGGCGGCGGAACGTTCTGCGCCGGTTGGGCGCTGTTCCAGGCGTTTTCGTTGCCGATAACGGTGGTCGCGTACCGGATTTCATACTGGGTGGCCAGTCCGTCATCGGTGGGGGCCGTCCAGTTGAGGGCGATACTGTTGTGCGTGGGGCTGCCGGCCGCGAGGTCGGTGATATTTGCCGGCGGCGTGCCCTCGGCCAGCGCCGGCGCGGGCAAAAAGCCGATGAGAAAGACGGCGGCAATCAGGATGCGGAGATAGCGGAAGATGAGTGACATGGTTGACTTTTCGAACCTGGACATGAGCGTGTACCTCCTACTAAAAGGGTTAACAGGCCAGGTTATGGTTGTTGGGGAAACCGGGGCGGATGAGGCCCTCTGTATGGCAGATTATTACTGGTCATCGTTTTTCTTGATGGGTATACTGTGTCTGACGGCGAAAGCGAAGAAGTCGTCCCGGTGTATCCGGTTCTGCCCTCCGGGCAGTCGGAAAGCCGTCAGGTTCCCCCTTTCAATCCACCGCAGGACGGTCACTTTACTGACGCCGCAGTGCCTGGCCACGACACCGGTGGTGAGATATTCCGGGTAAGTTTTTTCTAAGGTTGTTCGCAAGTTGCGCCTCCTTTGAAACCGGTATGCCGGGCCGGTTAGACACCGTCAGCGTTTTTAAAGCTGCTTACGTTGTTCACACGGTTTACCAAATTGACGAAATAACTGGCAATACTTTAACTCCGCCCGGTTACATCCAAATCACAAAAAGTCGCACGCCTGTTACAAGATAGTCACAGTTAGATAAGCGGGGGGAAATAGCCGGGGGAACAGTGAAAGGGTTATGAAATCTACCAGTAGCCGCGACCGGCTTTGCCGGTGACATAGGGATTGTCACGGCGCTCCGCGCCGATGGTCGTCTCGCGGCCGTGGCCGGGGTAAATGATAGTGTCGTCGGGCAGCGCCATCAGCCTGGTCTGGATGCTATTGATTAGCTGGGAGCGGCTACTCCCCGGCATCAGGGTGGTGCCGATGCCCCGGTAGAAGAGCGTATCCCCGGTGAAGACTTTATCGCCGCTGAGCAGGCAGATGCTGCCGGGTGTATGCCCCGGGGTGTGTATTACCGTAAAGCTCATATTGCCGATATCGATAACGTCCCCCTCGTGGAGCAGCCGGTCCGGCGGGTGTGGCGTCCGGTAGGAAATGCCGAACTGGGAGCTGGTTTCGAGGAAGTCGGCGTCTTCCGTATGAATGGCCACTTCCGCCCCGGTCTGGTCCTGTATATCCCGCAGCGCCGCAATATGGTCGGAGTGCCCGTGGGTCAGCGCGATGATTTTAATATCCAGGCCGGACCCGGCAATCGCCCGTTGGATTTCTCCGGCGTTGCCGCCGGGGTCGATGACCATGCCTTGGCCAGCCATACCGACGACGTAGCAGTTGGCGGAAAGCGAGCCCACTACCAGCCTTTTAATAATGATTTTGTCTTCCATATTTACTCAATTATGACTATCGCCGCCTGGCCCTGTCAACGTGATTCTCCGGGATAGCCTGTAGTATAATGTTCCCGTATTAACATCGGTCAAGGAGGGCACTGGAGTGGCAAAGTATGATAGATATTTCCTGAAGAACAATCCGCCGCCTTATCCCTTTATCATGGGCCCCATCCTGCAGCGTATGGACAGCAAAACTATCGCCGGGAGTAATTTCTATTTCATTCACTGGGTACTCCCCCACGCCGAGCCCCGCATGAAAATAGGGCACCCGCCGCATATCCACTCTGAAGCTGAGTTACTGATACATATCGGCACCGACCCCGCCCGTCCCGACGACCTCGGGGCGGAGGTGGAGCTGTGCATGGGACCGGAGCTGGAAAAGCATGTCATCACGGAAAGCACGGTCGTCTTTATCCCGCCGAACTTTATCCATGGCCCCTGGAACCCGCAAAAGACCGTCCGGCCCTGGATATTCATCGAGATTAACCAGGGACTCAAGCACACGGAAAAGTTCTATCCGCAGCTGCTCACCAAAGAGCACCGTGCCAAACTCGACTGGTCTTTCTGGCACGATGATGCCATGAGCGAGGGTTACAGCAACATGCCGAAGTATCTCGGCAAGCCCGAAGGTATCGGGAGATAAAAGAAACCGTGTGATAATCTACACGCAGCCTGTCGGCTTGGGTACGCCCGCCCATTTACAGGCGGACTGGGCCGGCCCGTTGGGGAAGAGGTCGTAAAGTTTTTTCAGGGAAAAGCCGGTCTCCTTAACGAGCCGGCGTATCATCGGGCAGATGCCATTCTGGAGGTAGTAAGTCCTCAGGTAATTGATAGCCGTCCAATGGTCCGGCGTGAGCTCGTTGACGTTTTCTTTAACGGCGTAGGCCCGGGCGATTGCCTCGGTCCATTTAGCGGTCTCCTGTAGAAAGCCATGCTCGTCTACTTCATACGTGTTGCCGGCCAGTTCCATTTTTGCCATTGGCTTCACCCTTCCTGATTGTAATACTTTAGCTCCCCCAGTATACATTAATCTGCCAGGTTGATGAAAGGCTTTTTAATATCCACCATCGCGTTAACGATGAGCTCGGCCAGTCCGCCGACGATGATGCCGGACCTTTCTTTTGCCCCGTAGTGCTCGAGGATGTCACGGAACTGCAGCTTGCAGTTGAGGCAGGGGGCGCAGATATATTTTTTTACCTCCGGCCCGGGCGCATCGGCGAAGGCTTCCAGTACCTGCTTAAATTTCATCCTCCCGGCGACGTTTACCTTCCAGTCGGTAAAGTTAACGTTGTTCATCACGCTGAGGCCGCCCCCGCCCCCGCAGCAGTAGTTGTCCACTCCGTGAGGCTCCATCTCCCGGAACTTTGGGCAGAGATAACGCAGGACCTTACGTTGCGGTTCGACTATTCCCAGGTTCCTGACGATGTTGCAGGGGTCGTGGAGCGTTACGGGGAAAGCGTTTTTCGACGGGTCGAACTTTATTTTACCGCGAAAAACGATGTCCTCCAGGAAGGTCATGGCGCTTTCCCGCGGTATATTGAGGTCGCCCATGAGCAGCCGGTCGGCGACGGTCATCAGGGCTTTATGCTCGTGCCCGCATTCTCCCATGACTATCTTTTTCACCCCGAGCTTGCGGGCGATTTGCGCGTGCCGGGTGGCAATCCGGGCGAGCTGGATATCGTCGTAGAACAGGCCGTAGTTGACGCCGTCATAGCCGGGCGCTTCCGACGACAGCGTCCAGTCGATGCCAGCGGCATTACATAATATCCCGAAAGCCACCACGCTCTCCGGGAAAGAGAGGATGTCCCCGGCGGAGTGGATGATGAGGACGTCGGCGCCTTTTTTGTCCCAGGGCGTCTTTATTTTCCTACCCGTGGCTTCGCTGAAATCCTCGTCCAGGAACGCCATATTGTCTTTAACGACATCCGGCCTCAGGCCGGTAGGGGAGCCCACCTCCAGCTGCAAGACCGTGCCCTTTTCGTGGAGCTCCCGGGGCGCCCAGCCGAGCTCCTGGCTGAAAAGCTTGCGTATCTCGCGGGTGATAAGCGCGTTATCCACGCTCATGGGACATGCCTGCGCGCAGCGGCGGCACAGGTTGCAGCGGTAGGCGAGCTCGTAAAGTCGGGCGACAGTCGTCCAGTTGAGCTCGATGTCATTCCCGTCGAACCTGGAGCCCTGGTGTTTGACGTATTTATTGACCAGCCGACGGAATATCTCGGAACGGTAGGTGGGACGGTAGAGGTCGTTCTGGCCGCTGGCCGTGTAGACATGGCAGGCTTCGTTGCAGGTCTGGCAGCGCGCGCAGTAGTCCAGGGAAAGGAGAAGGGGCTGTAAGAACGTCCAGTTGGACTCTTTGCTGAGGAGCTTTTTCAACCCGGAGATGAACTGCCCGATATATTTCTGTTCCTCCTCGCGGTTTTTGGGGCGGGGCAAAGCCAGCGCCGAGAAGCCATCGAGATTGCTTTCCAGCCTCTCCCGCTGGTCGTCAGTGAGAGGCTTCACCGGGGGGAACTCCTCGCTTTTATCGTAAGGCGGCGGCAGCGGCATCAGCTCCTGGAGGTCGACCCCGCTGAGCTGGTCTTCTCCGTTTTTTGATATATCGGTAAGTTTAAGCTTTTTCGGCATTGTCTTTTTTCCCGGAGGCAATCTCCGCCCAGCTTTTACCCGGCCCCGCATGCGGCGCCGACCAGCCTACCGGTTTGTTAATCAGTCTCTCGAGTTTCTTATTCATCTTTTCATCCAGCGGATTATCGTTCCAGCGTACCGCGTGATAGGTGAAATATTTAGCCATAAAGTGGAGCATGTCTGTGAACGGCAGATAGACGATAAATAGCAGTGATATGATAATGTGTGTTGTCAGAGGCACGCCCGCCGAGATACCGCTCTCAAGCGTTATGAGATTTTTTATGAACTGGCTAGTTTCGGAGGCAAAGGCTGCACTGGCGGCCCATGCCCAGATGCCGCTGATAAATATCGCCCCCAGGAACGCGAGCCTGAAATACATCGCGCGTGTGGTGAACGCCCTGTAGTTGCTGTCCAGCCGGCGTTTCAGGATAAGTGATGTCGCCCCCAGGCCGCCCGCCAGATACCCCGCCAGGGCCAAAACCGAGGCAATATTTTGAAACACATTGAGGATTTGGGTCGGGACGCCGGTAATAATAAACACAGCGTTAACTATATCCAGTACAAGCGTTACGATGAAAAGGTAAATCCCGCCATGAAGTAATGACGAAAAGGGCCATAGACCCCGATTATTTTTCCATATGCCCCTCATCAGAAATATCTCCTGGAGCATATATAATATAGGAGCGATGCGTGAATGTTTTCTCGGTTTCCGCCACCATTCGTATTCTTCTAGGTAGGAACCACCGTATTTTCCCTTCCCCTTTTCATGCGGTATCGGCGCCAGTTCCCATCGTAAATGGACCGGTTGCCTGACGATAGCCAGAAGGCGATAAAATAGAATTACCAGAAAAACAAATATCGCGCTGAAAGTGAAAATATGCCAGAAAATTCCCGACATATATTATTTTTCTATCCCGGTTTTTTTGGCTGCATGCTGTCTATCATGAACTCTGCGGCGAGGCGGCAGCCCAGACCCGGCGGCAGCCCGCATTTCTCAAATCCCTTCTCTTTGGAGAAAGTGACCATGGCGGCTTCGCTTTCTCCCGGGTTCAACCGGCGTCCCAGTATCACCGTCTCGATGATGTCCGAGCAGTAGAGGTG
>CAYXOZ010000004.1:6396-25588 GCA_964467135.1 uncultured Dehalococcoidaceae bacterium | reverse complement strand
TTAAAAGTATTGAAGTCCCGCGGGTCACCGACATCGAGCCCGACCTTTTTGCCGGTGATTTGCGATACCCCCCGGTGCAGCGTGAGGTCCAGAAGCAGTGCTACGTTTACCGCCCCTTTACCTTCACTGCCGTTATGGTCTACTTTAGTGGGAATAATCGGCGTCACACAGCCCTGACCGTACCAGTCTCTCGCCACCTCTACCGGCGTCCCATCGTTTAAGAAGCTCGCCACAACATGGTCGCTGTTTTCAAACAGGGGGATGCCGCCTTTTGTCTTTACATTCGTCTCCAGCGCCTTAAGCAGTAAGCGGCGAGGTGTTTGCGAGTGCCAATTAAGAAGGACAGTCGGCGATGATAATTTGATCAGTCCTATCATATGGAAAACAAGATAGCTCAGTGCATTCGAAGCATCTTTGCCGTTCCTGTCTGCACCGCCGATATTAATACTGTTGATGCTGTAGCTGAACTGGTGGGTTTCCTGCTGGGTTTGACCGACCGGGACGACGACTTTCATGCCCCAGAGAGTTAATGCGTTGCCCAGCAGCTCCGCCCCTCTTTCCAGCGTTAACCGCCCCTCCCGGATGTCTTTTTCAAAATATGGCCTCAGGTACTGGTCAATTCTACCGATTAGCAGAGGGTACATCGCTTCCAGTCCTCGGCCCACAATAATGAAGTTCATGCACTGAAGGGCCTCATGGAACGTTCTGGCCGGATTCTCCGGCACGCGTTCACAAATCCCGGCAATCTCCATCAGCTCGCTCCGTCTTTCCGGGTTGGACTCTTCAACGGCCCTACGGCGCGCCAGTTCAGCATAGCGCCGCGCATAATGTATCATGGCTTCACAGACGATAATTGCCGACTGCCAGAAATAGAGCTTGTTTATATCGGTCTCTTTCATTTCTTCAAACCGTTTGAGACCAGTTTTAGCTTCTTCTATCAAACCGCGCATGCCTTTTGATAGCACTTTCTCCCACATTCCCCGGCAGGTGATACCGGGAAAGTAGCCGGAATCCGGAGTAGGGTCAGCGCCTTTGGCATCCGTGATATCCTGCGCCCAGGTGCCCACAATGGAACGCCACGCCTCTTTAACATGGTCTGGCGCCGTTTTCCCGGCGAAAAAGCGGGAACATTCCCTTAATGTGTTCTTATCCTCTCTGGCATTTTTTCCCCGGAATACCATCCATCGACTCAGGCTTTCTCCCTCATCCCAGAGCCCGGGAATCACGTCTCCGGTTTCATCCACAAAAACCGGCGCGCCGACGAGATGTTCGGTTTCCCTGCCCACGATAATATCGAAATCATGGATGGCAATGGGGACACCTTCCAGCACTTTCTTGAACAGCTTGGCGCGGCGGAGTTCGATATCTTCGCCCTCCGTCTCCTTCCAGGACTCCATCGCCAGCCTGGCCCGGTCAACGGAAATTACTCTCGGGGCGCTGAACATGGCGTCTTTCAGCTGAAAGAGACGCCTGCTTAGTTGTAAGTTATCGATGTTATTTAGTAAAGCTTTATCGGTATTTAATACTGTTACCATGGTCACCTCCACTCGGATTAACCGCAACGGACATAGTCTTGTTCTACACTAGATTATTATTTTGATACTAAACATATTATACCATTAGCCTCGAAGGCATTTTTTAATGATTCCAGATGTTCCGGTTCAGGAGAAAGAATCCCGGAGAGACGATATTCCTTATCTAGCGATTCATATTTACCTTTTCCCAGGCGATGATACGGCATCAGTTCAATACGAGGGGTATTATTCCCCAATTTATGTAATAATTCCGCCGTCTCCTTGATATTCTGCAAATCATCATTAATGCCGGGAATCAAAGGCATCCGGAAAAGTACTTCTACCCCGCTTGCAGCTACAATCTTGGCGTTGGTGAGGATAAGACGATTCGGCTTGCCCGTGTGCCGGCGGTGTTTTTCAGAATTCAGGTGTTTGAGGTCGTAGAGTACATAATTGGTGTAAGGGAGAACCTGTCTTAAAGCCGATTCGGGGGCGTATCCTGATGTCTCGATACAGGTGTGAATGCCGGCCCGGCGGCATTTTTTAAACAGGTCGACGACAAATTCCGGCTGGAGGAGGGGCTCTCCCCCGGAAATCGTTACCCCGCCGCCCGATGCCTGGTAAAATATATTATCGCGTTTTACGGCGTCGAACACTTCATCGGCATTCATGGGTTTGCCGTAGAGAACGAGCGCCTGGTATGAGCAGACTGAACTGCATATGCCGCAGTCTGTGCATGTTTTCCGGTCGATATAAGGAAGTTTGCCTTCCTCGTAAACCAGCGCCCCAACGGGGCATACTTCGGCGCACTTGCCGCACCTGGTGCAAAGGGTTTTAATAAACCCGATTTCAGGATGAGGGGAAATACACTCGGGGTTGCTGCACCACCGGCATTCCAGGCCACACCCTTTTAAAAACACGACGGTTCTTATGCCCGGTCCGTCGTGGATGGAGTACCCCTGAATATTGGTGACCAGAGTGAGATTACCGTTTTTCATTATTTCATCATATTAGGAAGCCAGAGACTTAATTCAGGGAAAAACAGCACAAGCAGCAGGAAAATAAACAATGTGATTAAAAAAGGCACCTCTCCTTTTAATAGATCGGCAATTCTAATGTTAAACGTATTGCGCATGAAGAACAAATTCTCACCGACCGGTGGAACAATAAGCCCGATCTCCATGTTGACAACATACAATACCCCGAACCAGACCAGGTCAAGCCCCAGCGAGGTAAGCAATGGAGCAAAGATAGGTATCGTCAATATCGTGATGGTAATCGCATCGGAAAAGGCACCCAGGATAAGATAAAGAATCATGATAGCTACGACAACCATCATCGGTGAAAGATCTAAATCTGTAACCAGGCCGGTGAGAAAATCGCCGACTCCGGCGCTGGCCAGCATGTAAGAAAAGAAGGAAGCCGCGACGATAATAACCAGCATCATGGAATTAATCACGGCGGTTTCGACAATCGCCCGGTATAAGCTTTTCCAGCGAAGATGAAAAAACATGACGGCGATAATGATTATGACCGCACAGCCGATTCCGGCGGCTTCGGTAGGCGTGGCGACGCCGAAGAAAATCGTGCCGATAATAGCTATCATTACCACCATCACCGGCCAGACAAATTTTAGTGATGAAAAACGCTCTCGCCAGCTTACCGATTCTGCGGGAGGGCCCAGTTTAGGATTACGCCAGCAGACTATTAAAGGTACGGCCGTGAGCATCACGGCTAAAATAATCCCGGGTAAAATCCCTGCGATGAAGAGATGACCTACCGACACATTTGCCATCACCCCGTAAATAACCATAGGAGTACTGGGTGGGATCAACGGCCCTAGAACACCCCCGACCGTCAGCCCTCCCAGAGCCAGGTTTCGATCATAACCATATTTTACTAATTCCGGTTCCGCCACTTTTCCCAACGCCACTATGGCGGCGCCGCTGACACCGACCGGTCCAGCCACTAAGGCTTCGCCGATAATGCTGGCGCTGATCAGCGCCCCGGGGAAACGGGCTACCCAGTTCCTGGCAACCCGGTAAAGCTGCTCTCCTATGGGGGTTTCGGTAATTATACAGGCTATCAGTACATACAGCGGTAGAGGCGTCCAGGAATAGTTATAAAATAGCGAAAAGGTGGTCATCGACATTTTCTGGAGAGCCATAGGTCCGAAAGCCAGGGTCCCGAAGATGACCGTACTGAATCCCAGGGCGAAAGCCATGGGCACGCCTAACAGGATCAAAAATAGCATGCCGACTATACATAGTGTCGCCGCTAAACCGGGATCCACGATCAGTTCCTCGCTATCTCTCCAGCAGTTTGTCCAATTATCGTCAACGGGTATTTCTTGAAGTTTCTGTCGGGGCTGTTCTAAGACGAAGTAGCCCGAGAACCAGGCGAAGCAATAGAACAAGGCATAAAAAGCCGTACCCGATGGGAATGAAAAGTTTTACCGGGAACAGTGGCACCGGCCAGGACGAGCGGCTTACCTGACCGATATCCAGCGCACGTAAAGCATCACCAAAGCTGATCCAGGTGATGATGCCGAAAAAGGTTATCCCCATTATCGGGCTGATGATATCCGAGATAAGGCTACGAATTTTTTTCGGAAACCGTTCCAACAGTAAATCGCACCGGAGAAGCCGGTCTTGTCTTTCTACCGCAGCCATAGCTAAGACAAAACTTATCAATAAAAACATGCACCCAAATTCGTACGAAATTGGCTCCGGGCTTCGGAAAGCATATCTCCGTATGGCGCCGTAAGTTGAGAGGAAACCCATGATTACGATTAACGACCCGGCAATAACTACGAAAACCTGATTGATACGTTCAATCCAGGGGTCCAACACCAGTTTGATTTTTGTCTCCATAGTAACACTTCTTCACCAGAGTTCGAATGCATTATTATACCAGATGGTCACAGTTCAGAAGCAAAATTTATAACGCGGTGATGTGGCACGCTCCGGCCGAGAGCGTGCCACATCACCAGAATATCAGGATTATTGTTGTTGTATGTAAGGATACTTGGCGTTGGCTTCATCGGCAATTTGCTTTATCTTGGCGCCGACATCCCCAAACTTAGCCAATGTATCCAGGGTTCCCGGATAAGCTAACGCTTTCCACCTATCGCGTTCCGCCGTAGGCAGGTAGTAGTATTGCACTCCTAAATTGGTGAGCTCAGGTACCAGTTCATAAAATTTGGTAACATATTTCTGGCTTATGCTCTTTGCTGTGGCAAGCATTTCCTCGTTCAAAGCGTCTTTGACACTCTGCGGCATTTTGTTATAAACGTCTAAGTTGATATTAAACGAATATAAGGAACCGAGACCGTGGAAAACCGTATAGAACTTGGCGACCTCGTATAATTTAGCTATGAGCATGTACTGGGGAGCCGAAGTTTTCGCATCGATAACTCCCTTCTGGAGATTAGTAAAATCTTCGGTGAAGTCCACCACTATCCCGGAACCACCTAACGCCTTTATCAGGTCCGCCGAAGGAGGAGTATCGCAGCCGACAATCAGGCCTTTCAGGTCCTCGAGGGTCTTTAGGGGCTTCTTCGCGGAGAGAAGATTAAGTGTGCCGACGAAAATACAGCCTAAGGATTTCTGGTTGGCTTTCGTCTCTAATATTTTACTATATACATCCTGTAAAGCGATTTCGGCATAAGCATTGGCCTCGCCGTTGTTATACAGGAAAGGTAATTCCGCCAGTCCGAACTCAGGCACCGTTCCGCCGAAAGCAGCCAGCGGGATCATCCCTCCCTCGACAGCTCCAGTCCTGATGGCATCCAGGCTCTCCGGGAATGGACCTAATTGTCCGCCGGGGAACATTTGCATTTTGTAAGCACCGTTGGTGCGGGCATTGAATTTATCCATCCCTTCCTGGGCCCAGGTTACGAACTCGTCGCCGGCAGGTACGGGGGTTGTCATCCGTATCAGTATCTGTTTGGCCGTTGGCGTTGCTGAGGGTGTGCTGGTTGGCGTGGCTGAAGGGCCGGCGCAGGCGGTGAAAACAGGAATCGATGTCAATGTGAGGCTCAAGATAATGAGAAAGATTACCAATAACCTTTTATTACGCATCTGGACCTCCTTAAAACGTATTGCTCATAATCCTATAGTGATATTTTAACTTTACCCTTACTCCACCTCCTTGTACTTTATTCTCCGTAAGACCTCTATATTGATTTTTTTATTATTATTGTTTTATTTTTCCCACCTGAGTGAACAACTTTAGTGTATCCGCGACGTCCCAATGCTCGGCGATTTTCCCGTTCTCAATGCGGAAAATATCAACGACGTCAAAATTGAGCTTATTCCCCGTGGGAGGATTACCCAACCATTCACCTTGGTGGGTGGCCGTGGTGGTGGAATACATCATGACAATATCGCCTTCGGCGATTATTTTTTTAACGGTATAACTAAAATCAGGCAGGCCTTTGAATATCCCCTCGAAAAACTGCTTGAATCCTGCTTTGCCCTGAGGCGTATCCTCGTTATGCTGGATATAGTCGTCTTTCATTAGTTCGTCGAGTTTGCTGAAATCATGCTTTTGAAATACAGTTTTACAGAGCGTTTCAACGAGCTTTTTATTTTTATCGATATTGGACACCTGAAGCTCACCTCACTATTAATCCATGAATGTTGATCAATGTTTAATGATTGAGTCCTCTTTTTTTACGTATTTGGACGCGATGCTGGTATGGAAAAGTATCAGAGGCTTATCAACTCTTTTAAAAATAAGCGGGCAATGGACTAAACCGGCGGGTACATAGACGCTGGCGGGTGAAGTGATGGTGTGAAGTTCTTGTTCCTCCCCCAGCCCGATGATGATTTCCGCAAAAAGATCATTCATGTGCTCGTAGTCATAAGAAATGAAGTGTAAATACATATCGAAGTCATGAGAGTGGGGATACTCCTCCATCTTACAGGGAGCCATGACCCGGGTAATCATAAATGTAACGTTGGATTTATAATCGGTATCGCCGGTCCACTCCATGGTGGGCCAAGGTTCCGGTTTCGTTACGCCTCTTCTTATGATGTACTTCCCATATTTGGAGCCTTTTTTCATTATTTTAGTTCCTCCTTATAAATTTGTTATTCAAATATTTAAGTACGATTTGTTGATTTATTAATAATAAAGATGTTTAAGCGATACTTCGCTTGTTGTTGGCTCTTTGCCAGAACACTAGATGCCCGGCTTCTTTTGAGATTATTTTTACCGCGTCTGCTGCCAGCGGACCGATTCTCTGTGCCACTTCCCTGGTAAAGAACCCCACAATCGATATATAGCCGATAGGATTGCCATTTTGATCTAACACCGGGGCCGCAATAGCATTCACCCCCTTTTGAATATCTCCGAATTCCAGCGCAAATCCATTGCGTCTGCATTGAACTAGCTCTTTCAGGAACCTGGTTTTATTGAACTTTGCCGGACTTCCATAAAAATACAGGTCTTTATGGTTAAGCAGTTCTGCCAACTCGTCTTCCGGGAGGAAGGCAGCGATGGCTTTACCATGAGCTCCATATGTGATGGGAGTAACGTATCCGATAGGGGAGGAAATACCGATTCCCGGTGCCCCCTCGAACTGGGCCACGACATAAGTTTTATCGTCCGATATTACGCCAAGGGCCACCGTAGCGCCGGCCTTTTTTGCCAGTTCATCCAGAACCGGTTCAACCAGACGTGATAATCGGAAAGTTTCAAGCATTTTTCCGGTAAGAGTCAGCAGTCCGGGACCGAGTACATAACCTCTTCTATTAGGATTCTTTTTTACATAATTAAATTCACCGAGAGTATTTAAGATGGAAAACGCCTTGCTTCTGTGTATGCCAACTTCATGACAAATATCGGTTAGACTCTTAGGATTATTCCCGCTTTCAGCAAGATAAAGCATCACGCGTATGGCTTGCTCGACTGCCGGCACTTTGTATGAGTTATTTATCAGGGTTTTATTCTCTGGCATGATATGTTCTATTTACAGAACTTAAGTTTTGTGGATAGAATAACAGAGTAAAATATCATTGTCAAGTTGCGTCGATAGCTCGTTTATCGCACTAAATTTATCTGACTCTGATATAATATTTGTTGGAGTTAGCTAGAAGCCATATTTCTTTAAACGGAGGGGGTATTCATGATAAATAAATATAAGTTCATTTTTCCCTGCGAAGGCTCCTGGTCCGACGGCCGTGAGCGGTTGCTTTGTCTGGATACCGGAAGCTGGCGCGTCGCCAGGCCGGTGCTTGATAAAGAGAAGTGCAACTACTGCAGTCTTTGCGCCCTCTACTGCCCGCCGCAGTGCCTGAAAGACCAGGGTAATTTTTATTCACCAGACTTGAATTTCTGCAAGGGATGCGGGATCTGCGCCAGGGAATGCCCGCGGGGAGCGATTTCTATGGTGCCGGAAGGAGAGTTCGCCGATGATAGCGCAGAAAGGTAAGATCAGGGTAATCACCGGGAACGCCGCCGCGGCCTACGGGGCCATGCTCTGCCGGCCGGACGTAGCGACTTCTTACCCCATAACACCGATGAGCGAGGTGGCGGAGCAGCTGTCGTCGTTCCGGGCCAACGGTCTTATGGAAACGGCGATGGTGGAGGTCGAGGGGGAAAACTCGGCGATGAACGTGGTCGCAGGGGCCAGCATGGCCGGGGGCCGCACCTTTACGGCGACTTCTTCCTGGGGGCTGGTGTTCATGTACGACGCGGTGCAGCAGGCGGCCGGTTTCCGGGCACCGATAGTAATGGTTATCGCCAACCGCGAAACGCCGGGCATCCTGGCGGTATCCGGCGGTCAGCAGGACATCATCAGCGTACGGGACACCGGCTGGATCCAGATAATCGTCGAAGAAGGCCAGGAAATACTGGACGCGATTATCATGGCTTACCGGCTGGCGGAGGACTATGATATCCAACTGCCGGTGATGGTGAACTATGACGGATTTTATCTTTCATACATGGCCACGGCCATAGAAATCCCGGAGCAGGCCGATGTCGACCGATTTCTGGCGCCGTTAAAGGAGCAACCGCCGCGCCGGGTGCTGGAGCCTGGAGTCGCCCTGGGATGCGGGACGCACGGCATCGACAAAGGATTCGTGGAGCTGCGCTACCGGCAATGTGCCGCCATGGAGCGGGCCGCCGCGAAGCTGGATGAAATCGATAGAGAATTCGGGGAATATTTCGGAAGGAGTTATGGCGGCCAGATAGAGGAGTATCGCGTTGACGATGCGGATATCGTGGTGGTCGCATCGGGCGGGGCGGCCGGAACGGCTAAAGTGGTAATCGATGCGAAAAGAGATGAGGGGATTAAAGTGGGACTCCTCAGGTTGAGGATGTTCCGTCCTTTCCCCCGCCGGCGCCTGGTCGAAGCGCTTAAGGGGAAGAAGGCGATCGGCGTCATCGACCGGAGTGTCGGCTTCGGCTGGAATTGCGGGCCGATGTACATGGAACTACGGGCGCTGACGCCGGAAATCGGCATCGTGCCGATGCTGAGCTATATCGACGGCCTGGCTAATCTGGATATCACCATCCCTCACATCGAGAGGGTTGTCGACGAAGTCCAGTCCGCCGCCCTCGGTAAGCCCTACCAGGAAGTCACCTGGATGCCGCTGGAAGAGTGAGGATAACGATGGCAGAACAGAAGAAGAAACCCAAAATTTTCGATTATTTCCAGGAGTCCGAAGACCAGTATGCCGGGGGCGTTGCCTGGTGCGCGGGCTGCACCCTGGAGCTCACCGCCAGATTGGTGCCTAAAGTCCTGGGCAAGGACATCGTGCTCGTCGGCTGCCCCAGTTGCTCGGCGCCGGTACTGTACGGGCAGAACCTGGGCACCTGGCACCGCATGTCTTATTTCAGCGCCCTGATGACCGGGGTCGCTTCCAGCGCTACCGGTATTTCCCGCTACTACCGTAAAATCGGCAAGGACGCCACCATCGTTTGCTTCACCGGGGACGGCTGCTCGGCCGACATCGGTTTCCAGCCTCTCAGCGGGGCGGCAGAGAGGAATGAGCAATTCATCTACATTACCTATGACAACGAGGGATATATGAACACCGGTTACCAGCGGAGCAGCACCACGCCCCTGGGGGCCTCGACCAGCACCACGCCGGCCGGCGCTGTCAGCCATGGCAAACCCACCCCCTCAAAGAATTTGCCCTTGCTCATAGCGATGCAGGGAGCAGCCTACGTCGCCACCGCTACGTTGAGCCACCTGGATGATTTTGCCAGGAAACTCGCTAAAGCGAAGGAAAAGGTTAAAGAAGGCTTCGTCTATCTTCATGTATTCGCCCCATGTGTGATGGGCTGGCGCATCGAGACCGACATGTCCATCCAGGTGTGCCGCCTGGCTGTGAGAACCAACTATTTCCCGTTGTGGGAGGCCGAAAACGGCCGGTTCCGCCTGACTCACGAAGAGTCCGCACCCAGGCCGATCCAGGAGTACCTGCGGCCTGTCCGTAAGTTCAGCCACCTGAAAGAAGCCGATATCGCCGAATTTCAGCAAATTGTAGACCGGAGGTACGCTGTTATCAAGAGACTTTGCACGGCCGAGTAAAGGGGTCCGTTCCTCAAAGCTATTCCGACGGCCGGACAGTCACTCTGCAACCGTAAGTAATCCGATTATCTTTATTGAACGCCGACTTCGCTGACTGCGGCGCCGGAGATATCAACCACAGCCGCTCCGCCGTCGATAAGCAACGCCGCGCCGGTCATGAACGAAGACTCCTCACTGGCAAGGTAAACGCAGAGGCCGGTAATTTCTTCCGGTTTCGAGACGCGCCGCAGCGGTACGTGCTTGGTGAAGAAGTCCAAGGCGCCCTGTTTATTAGTTTTCAGCGCTTTAGCCATGGGGAGAATCATTTCGTCAAGGAGCTCGGTATCGATGCCGCCCGGGCAGACGGCGTTGACGCGAACTTTATACGGACCGTAGTCCAGCGCGGCCTGCTGGGTCAGCATAATGAGGCCGGCCTTGGACGTATTATAGGCCGGGCAGGCGGGCAGGCAGCGCGTCCCGCCCAGGGAGGCGATATTGATAATGGAGCCGCCGCCGGCCTTCATCATGACCGGAATTGCGAAATGCATGAGCAGGAAGGGACCGGTAAGGTTGGTCTCGATGACTTTACGCCAGTCCGCCGGGGCAAGCTCGGTGACCGTGGCCTTGACATCGGAGGCGGCGTTATTGACCAGTACGTCCAGCTTCCCGCCGAACTTCAACGCTTCCTCGACCATACGCTTAGCGTCCTCGTCTTTAGAGACGTCTCCCGGGCAGACCGCCACCGACCCTTTCGGCAGGGAATTAGCTACCTTCTCCAGAGTATCGCGATGGCGTCCGGTAATGCAGACCCTGGCACCCTCCTTCACGAAACGCCGGGTAATCGCCATGCCCAGGCCCCTGCCCCCGCCGGTAATAAGAGCTACTTTACCTTTCAGGTCCATTTTTTATCTCCCTCCAATTGTTACTTGATATACCAAGTCTCAGTCCGACCTCCTCGGGGTAAGCGAGACGGCCATGCAGACATAGGGTTTATCGATTCTTTTAGTAACGATGGGACAGTGATAAACGCCCTTGGGGGCGACCAGCACCGTCGGCTTATCGAAGGTATATTTTTCCTCTTTACCCAGCTCGCCGATGGATATTTCCACCTCGGCGCCGAGTTCGTCGAGGTGGGCGGGGTCGCTGCCAATAAAGAACACGGCTTCATCGTAGTTATGCACGTGGGGCTTGGTGGACATGCCGGTGATGCCCGTCTGGTAAGCGCAGGCGTAAATAACGTGGAGGTCAAGCCCGTGCATGAGGTCGCCCCCGGCGGAAAATAAAGCCCCGGCGGGAGTCTTGTGGAAGGGTATAGTGACCACGTTTTTCGCGTATTTCTTTGGCGCCATTATCTCTCCTTGCTATTCCTTTATTTTTTTCCTGAGGTCGGCCATGAGTTTATTCACACGCTTGCGGTGGGCGGGGCCGCCGGGTCCGGGGGCGGAAGCGGGGCTGTAGGACATTTCCTTGAGATTTTCCAGCATGGTGGGGATACGCTGGAAGGGAACGGATATCAGGAAAAGCCCCGGCGGAAAGATATTCAGCGCCTGCATACCCAGTCCCAATCCCGTGATAACGTAATTAAGCTCGCCGGAGACCACCGGATAAATATAAATCCAGGAACAAGCCACCACGGGGGTCACTTTGCTGACGAAGGGCAGCCCCGTCGAGTAGTTGACCGAACGCAGCAGGGCCTGAGCCTGATGAATGCTGGCGGTGATAATCAACACATCAGGGTCGAAAGTAAGCTTGTCAACCGGAGCGAAAGCTACGTACTGCACCGAGCCCTTAGGCATCCTGGGGAGGTGTTCGTACATGGCGCGGCAGGCGTTAGCCTCCTTGAAAAGGCCTTCGTCCCCACCGAAGATACCGCTAACGAGAATGGGCTCAGGGTCTTTCATGCCCAGTATCATCTGCTCCACGCCCACGCAGACCCAGTCCTCCGGACCGACGTAAAAGGCATTGCCCTCCTGGGCTTCCTTGAGCATCTCACAGAAATTCAGCTCTTTGCCGAGTCGGGGGATGCCTTTCGGCCGGGCTATCAGGAATTTAACACCGACCGGCTTCCGTTCGAGGTCGAATTTATCGAGGACCGAGAAATCGCGAAGTTTTTCCGCCATGACTGAAGCCTCCTTCCACGGATGAATATACCATCCCCTATAATAGAGAGGTCGGCGGGGATATTCAAGTTGACTAACTTTTATAATTGACCCGTTTACCGGGATTACTTATAATGCCTGAATGGTCTCCCGAAAATACGCAGGAAGGAAGCAGGACATGAAAAATCTTCGTTTGCAGGGGAAAACGGCCATCGTGACCGGGGGGCGGCGGGGCATCGGCCGGGCGATTGCCCTGGCTATGACCGGCGAGGGCGCCGACGTTGTTATCGCAGATATCGTCGTCGATGACGGTAAGCTTGAAGGCGTGGCCGAGGAAATCAAGAATAAAGGGCGACGCTGCCTGATAGTGAGAGTGGACATTTCTTCGCGGTCTGAGGTTGAAGAAATGGCGCGCCGGGCGGTCGAAACTTTCGGAAGGATAGATATACTGGTCAACTGCGCCGGGGTCTGGATTCCGGGCGAAAACCTCATCGAGTGCCCCGAGGCGCACTGGGACCGGGTCATCGATACGAATTTAAAAGGCACCCATCTCTGCTGCCAGGCGGTGGGGAAAGTGATGATGGGACAGGGCAACGGCAATATCATTAACCTTTCTTCCCAGGTAGGCTTGAACCCCGGGACCGGCGCGGGCGCCTATTCCATCTCCAAAGCCGGAATCATCATGCTTACGAGGCAGCTAGCGCTGGAACTGGCCGGCAATAATATCCGGGTCAACGCGCTGGCGCCGGGGATAGTCAAAACCGACTTCAATATAGATATATGGAAAAATCCGGAGGCTGAGAGACAGCTTTCCCTGGGGGTGCCGCTGGGCAGACTGGCCGAGCCGGAGGACATCGCGCGGGCGGCCCTTTTTCTGGCTTCCGAAGACTCCGGCTACATAACAGGGGCAACCATACCGGTGGACGGGGGCTGGCAGGTCTCGCCGCCGACGCGGCGGCCGTAATAAGAACTATGAAATTTCCGGAGATGTTCCCAGGTACTCTTTCACCAGGGCGGGGTCGTACTTAGCGCGGCGGCCGGGACACTTCAACTGGGTGCAGAGCTGGCAGCTCAGGAAGCCGGTCTCGTTGGGGAAAATAATGCCCGAGCGGGATTTAATCGGCTTCATGGCGCCGCCGGGGGTCAGCGATACCCCGATGGCTTTTTGCGCCCCGCCGAATAGCTCGAAAAGGGGCTTCTGCTGCCCGATAGGCCAGTCGGCGAGCTCACCGGGGTTCATGAGAGCGGCGCGGGGGATATGGCACTGCTCTTTAACATAGTCCGTAAGGTAGTCGACGGCATTCACCAGAATCACGGTCTTGATGGTGTCCAGGGCGAACTGCCGCAGCATGTCACGGGGAGGGACGGGCATCTCGTCCAGCTCTTTACCGACCGTGGCGATGAACGGTATCACCGCATCCCGGTCGCGAAGAAGTCTAGCAAGAATCTTGCTGGTGAAACGCACGCCGTCGAGCGCCACGGTGGTGTTATCTATAACGCGGGAGCGGGATACCTGGAACACGGCCCGGGGACGGGCGAGGGCGCGGGCTGACTCCGCCATCTCGCGGGCCATCATCTCCATCCGATTGCTGTTGCCGCGGCTGAAATGAAGTCGCCTGACAACCTGCTCGATATCGAGGCGGACGGGTATCTCGACCTGATAAATTTCTTTATTTTTAGAACTCATCGTTCGTGCTAATCGCCTTTAAATACCTATCCCTGAATTTATCTTACCCTAATCGAGCGCGGAATTAAAGGAACAAAAAGACCGACTGAAGAACAGTCGGTCCGGGCATAAATCAATATAAAAAAGTAATTCAGGCCGGCTGATACAGCCTGCGCCGGCTTTTATTAGAGCGTATTTTTTCTTTGGCGTTCGCAGTATTGTTACGCTTCTTTTCGGAGAGGGGCAGGGCTTCGACAACCTCGACGGTGCGGTCTTTAAGTTTTTTACCTCTCAGCCTGGCGATAGCGAGGACGCCTTCCGGCCTCGAGGTCATTTCCACGTAGCCGTAGCCCCGCGGCTGGCCGCTACCGATATATTTATCATTCATAATAGTTACAGAAGCCACTTTCCCGTAAACCATAAACTCTTTTTTCAGCTCATCCTCGGTCACATCGAGCGATAGATTGCCGACGTAGATATTCATGCTACCCCCTTTATCGACGAGCTAAAACAACGGCGCAGCGAAGCTAATAACGCCGCGGTCCTCTACCGCCGGGACGTCCACCCTTATTGTAACCTCCGCCGTAACCGCCAGGCCTTCTACTGCCGAAACCGCCGCCTCCGCCCCGGTTATCCGTGCGGGGACGGGCCTCGTTAACGACGATGGTGCGGTCGCGGAGAGATTTACCGTTTAGTCCCGCGATGGCAGCCTCAGCCTCTGATTTCGTCGGCATCTCGACGAAGCCGAACCCTTTGGGTCTGCCGCTGAACTTATCGGAGGGGATGGCCACGGATTCCACGCGGCCGTAAGTGCCGAACTCGGCGGACAGCTCGTCCTCGGTGACTTCGTAGGATAAATTACCCACATAGATTTTCATGATATGTCCCCCTCCTTATATCTGCCGTATGTTTAATGGCTCCGGGGCTGCTTTCTTTAATTTTTTTGTGACAATGACGGGACAAGTCATGCCTGATATTGCTTCACAGCAGTAAAACTCACGATTGACGGGATGAAGGATTACCCGGGCCATATCCGGGTCGGTTGCCCGACCCGGACACGACTCAGGATTCAGTTCAGTTATCGGCTCGGGCGGACTTTCCGGTAGCAATCGCTGCAGTAAACCGGTTTGTCGCCACGAGGCTGAAAGGGCACTTCGGTGGCTTTGCCACACTCGGCGCAAGTGGCGGGGAACATCTGGCGGGGGGCCCCGTAGCTGCTAGTACCATAGCGCTGGGACTTCCTTGCCTGACGGCACTCCGGGCACCTCTTGGGCTCGTTAGTGTAGCCTTTGGACTTGAAGAATTCCTGGTCTTCGGCGCTGAAAGTGAAAGTAGCTCCACAATCAGCACAGGTCAGGGATTTGTCTGGACTCACTGGACGACCTCCTCTCTTATAGATTAGTTAGAGTTTGGGTCATCCAGCACGATAGAGAAATCCGAAAATGGGTTTCTATGAAACCGGTAATAACCTAAACCTAAACCATATTAATTGTATAACAAACGTCAACAGTTTGCAAGCCCAGCGTTCACGGGAGGCTTTTTCAGGTATTGACAGCGGCCCGATTAGTTGTTATAATACTAAATATTAGGCTAAAGTAAACTATTATGGATATAATAATAGTATGTTTATTTTGAATAAAGGGGGTGCCTTATGGTTAATCCGGACCGAACGGAATTGCTCGAGAGTATTCTAAAGACCGGCGATAAGCTATTCCGCCAGCTTCTCCCCGCCATTCCCAGAGAAGGACTACTGGAACTCGATGTGACGATGCCGCAGTTGAAAATCATGCTCCTCCTATTTATCAACGGGCCCACGCGCATGGGAGTGCTGGCTTCAGATTTGCAGGTAACGCTAGCCACGGCTACCGGACTGGTCGACCGGCTGGTGGAGCGGGGCATGGTAACCAGGGAAAGCCAGCCTGACGACCGGCGGGTCGTCCTCTGCCGCCTTTCCGGTGAAGGCCAAAAAACGATAACCAGGATATGGGAAACGGCCAGACATAACACCCGGGTACTTCTGGGAAACCTTGATACCGGCACCCTCCAGACGCTGGCGGGGGTGCTCCAGACCATGATGAACGCGGCCGGGGGTATCGCCGGAGACAATAACAAACTAGATTGAGATAGACATAAACGGTATGAAGTGTTCAGGCCCCGCACGAGAGGAGATACATGTTCAGTAAAATCGGCAGCTTTGCGGTCAGGTACAAGCTCTGGATAATACTCGCCTGGGTCATTGCGGCGGCGCTCATGTACCTGCTTGCCCCTTCCCTCAGTGAAGTGGGATCGATTAAAGAATCCACTTTTCTCCCGGCCGACAGCGAGTCGCTGCGCGCCCGCGAGCTTATCGAGCAGTATTTTCCCGAAAGCAAATCGACCTCCACGGTCAGCCTGGTCTTTTACAACCCCGCCAAGCTGGGCGAGGCGGACATGGCTTACGCCCGACAGGTCAAGGACTGGCTGGGCTCCGGCGAGACCTCCTTCGACGTGACTAACGTTATCTCGGTTTTCGACGACCCCATTCTAGCAACGCGGCTAGTCAGCCCGGACGGCACGACGATGCTCTTGACCGCCGGACTGGAGCAGGCCGCGTTCCAGTCCTCGTCCATAGATATTGCCAAAGAGATACGCGACCACGTGAGCGTTGCCTCCGGAGGACTGGAGATTTACGTATCCGGGCAGGTAGGCGTCTACGCCGACCTGTTTTCCTCTCTTTATAAAAGCATCGACGTTACCACGCTGATTACGGTTATTTTAGTGGTTGTCCTGCTCATCATCATTTACCGCTCGCCGGTGGCGGCGCTGGTGCCCCTGGTGACCATCGGAATGGCTTACCTGGTAGCGCACGGCCTCCTCGGTTTCATCGGCAAAGCGGGCGTCCCGATATGGTCGCAGCTTGACGTTTTTCTCATCGTTCTGGTCTTCGGCATCGGCACGGACTACTGCCTCTTCCTGGTATCGCGCTACCGCGAGGAACTGGGCCGGAGCGGGAACCGCGCCGAAGCAATGAAATTCACCATCAGCCGGATAGGGGCGGTCATCGGCGCCAGCGCCCTCGCGGTCATCGTGGGGTTGGCCGGCATGGCCGTGGCGCGCTACCAGATGATACAGACCATGGGGCCGGTGATGGGGGTGGCTATCTTTATCACACTTCTGGCGGCCCTGACACTGGCGCCGTCCCTGGCCTCGATACTGGGTAAGAAGCTGTTCTGGCCCCGCCATGATGACGTCGGCAAAGAGAAACCCGCCAGGCCCTCCCGGTTCTGGTCGAAAGTCGCCGGATTCGCCACGGGGCGGCCGATTATCGCCATGGGCATGGTTATTGTCCTGATGCTTATACCCTTTTTCGCTTTGCCGGGGCTCAACCGGTCCTTCGACCAGCTCGCCGAAATTCCCCCCGAGGCGGAGTCGGTCGCCGGTTTCAGGGTACTGGAAGACCACTTTGAAATCGGCGAGATGGACCCGCTGACAGGGATTATTGTGGCGCCGGAGGGACAAAAGCTCACCGAACCCGCAGCGCTGGCAGCTATATCTGAAGTGAGCACCGACCTGCTTGCTGTGGACGGAGTGGTCAAGGTACAGAGCGCGGTCCAGCCCGAAGGTCTGGGGCAGACGCCCGCCGGGCTCACTGTCTCCGGGCAGCTCGCGGGGATAGGGGAGGGAATCATGGCTTCCCTGTCCGGCGCCGCCGCCGACCCGGCCATGCTTTTCAGCGCGAATGCCACCGCCGGCTTAAAAATAATCCCCGCCTACCTCGGCGAGCTGGCGCAGAATTTCCCGTGGGTCACCAACGAGGAGAGCTATAAAGCGGTCATGAACGATTTAGGGTCGATCAGCCGTACCATCGACCAGGTAAAGCAGGGAGCGCTGGTGGAAAACCAGCTCATGTACCTGAGTATCCAGATAAGCAATACCGGACAGGAGCTCTCTAAGCCTGGTGCCACATTGACCCCGGAGTCCATCGGCATGGTCACGCTAGTAAAAGGCTATCTCGACGAGCTGGCCGGGCAATACCCGGAAATAAAATCGGAGCCGGGCTACCAAACGGCCTATCCCATCATCGAAGCCATAGGCAAGGCGCTGCTATCGGCCTATTCGGATGTGCAGCAGGAGCTGATGGCAAAACTGCCGGACTATCTCCTCCAGTTGTCTATTGCCTTCGATAAAATAGCCGACCATTTCCGCGGCAGCAACGCTCTTCTTTTTTCCGAGGCACTGGCGCGGGCGTCTGAGGCTCCTTCGCCAATGGATACGCTACAAGCCGAGTTCATGTCGCTGAACGCTAACCTCAAGCTGTTAAGCGACAGATTCGAGCAAAAAGGAAATCCCGTCTTTTTCCCGGCATCGCTGATGGCGTCATCGCCCGAGATAAAAAGCCTGATGGACACCTTTTTCAGTCAGGACGGGCGCGCCACCAGGCTGTATATCGTGCTCGATGCTTATCCCCACTCGGACGCGGCGCTCAATACCGTCCGGGAAGCCAGGAAAGTCTTCAAGCTAAGTCTCGCCGGCTCGACTCTGGACAGGGCCGAGGCGACTATCGGCGGCACCTCCGCGGAACTCTCCGACGTGCGCCAAGTTCTCAACGAGGACTTTACGCGGGTATTAATCACGGTCATCGCCGCTATTTTCATCGTCCTGGCGTTACTGCTGAGGAGTATTATCGCCCCGCTTTACCTCCTCATCACGGTTTTACTCAGCTACGGCACCACGCTGGGAATCGTCAGCTGGATATTCCAGGGCATACTGGGGCAGGACGGCATCAGCTTTACAATACCGATTATCGTCTTCGTTCTGCTTATAGCACTGGGGTCGGACTACAATATTTTCCTGATGTCCCGCGTGAGGGAGGAGTCCGCGATGCAGCCGACCAGATACGGGGCGAGGCTGGCCGCCATCGCCACCGGAGGGGTCATTACCGCCTGCGGCATTATCCTGGCAGGCACTTTCGGGGCGCTGGTTTTTACCCCTATCCGGACATTGATGCAGATAGGCGCCGCGGTAGGCATCGGCGTACTGATAGATACGTTCCTGGTGCGAGCGCTGCTGGTGCCGGCCATCGCCAGCCTGCTGGGGCGCTGGAACTGGTGGCCCGGCAAGCACGGTTAAGGGTGGGAGGGACTAGCCGCGGAGCATATCACGACGGCGGACAACCACAACGAGGACGACGATTAAAGCCAGCATTAAGGCCGCGCCGACGATGATGCCCAGGGTCTGCCAGCTTACCACCGCCGCTACGGCTTCCCTGGCGACGGTAAACGGCTCCGGAAGGGTGCTCAGGATATGGTTATCACCCTCGGAAAGGTCTATGCGGAAAGAGTATAAGCCGGATTTCCAGCCCGCTGACGGCGTATAGAACAGGCTGCCGGAATTTACCCCCGGCTGC
>CAYXOZ010000004.1:0-6296 GCA_964467135.1 uncultured Dehalococcoidaceae bacterium | reverse complement strand
TTTCCAGCCCGCTGACGGCGTATAGAACAGGCTGCCGGAATTTACCCCCGGCTGCAGACTGGTCAACGAAAGAAGGGACATCTCTTCCAGCAGATTACCTTCGTAGGATACCCTGAGGGTCAGGTCAGCCGCAGACACCTGCTCCGGTGACCCGTCGAGTTGATAGTCTACCCTGATTGAAGTAAGACGGCTGGTGCCGGTATCGTAAACGGGAGTGACGCGGAAATCGCTAATCTCAGCCGAGGTGGTGACTGGCGCGGCGGGAGGCGGTACCAGAACGGTATAAGACGCCCGAAGGCCGTCCACAACAGCGGCGTACTGCCCGGCGACGCCGGCTTCGACACTAAAAACGACCTCGCGGGTCTCGCCGCCGTTAACCTCAATATCCCGGGACTGCGCTTCGATGCCGTTGACTAAAAGCACGGCATGGTGGGTGCCGGTAAGCTCGCCGGTGTTGGCGACGCGCACGGAGATATTAAAGCCATCCCCGGCGTAGATTTCTGCCGGAGCAACGACGAGGTTGCTGGTTGTGAAAGCGGCAGGCAAGGGGGCATTCTTGACGGTGAAAACACCGGTCAAGTTACCCAAGCTAACACGGTGCTCGCCGAGAGCCGCTGCGGCAATTTCGAGGTTGACCGTCTCGCTGGCGCCGCCACCGAGGGTGAGAGCCTTGGTGGCCACGATGACGCCATCGACATCCAAATTCAGCACGTAGTCGCCGGCGAGGTCGCCGGCATTGGTCACGAGCACGCTCAACCCGATAACGTCTCCCGGCTCCGCCACGGTGGAGCTCAAACGGAGGTCGGCGAGCTCAAAGCTGGCGGGAGCTATGTGCGCCATCAGAGCGTAGATGGAAAGGTGTTCAACCGGGGCCGACACCTTATTTGCTTCAGGGTCGACCGTGCCTCCCAGGTCGAGCCAGGCGCCGGCAACCGGGTCCCACCGGGCTTCGTATAAATTCTTCTCCGTAATGCCGGCGGGCAAATCGGAGTCTTTGTATTTAAAAACGAGGGTCGCCGACGGAGTAAAAATAGTACCTAAGGGCTGGATATCATAAGCCAGGCTGATGATTCTGGAGTTGACGTCCGCGGGATGGCTCTCGGCGGACTTCTTAATGCGCACGGAAGTTATTTTCTGCCCCTGGCTGTTTTTCACCGTGCAACCTTTGTGGATGATGAGCATCACTTTCTGCTCATCGTCCATCGCGGTAACCTCAACGACCATCGTGCCGTCGCCGGTCATGGCATCGGCCAGCGAGGTCGCGCCGCTGCTGCCGCCGCCCCCTCCGCCGCCGCCACCACCGCCACTATTGTTATTCTGGGACTGGTTTACGGTAACCTGGCCGCTGGTCACGCTTATCTCAACCGCGTGTCCGTCCATGTCCCCCGCCACAACACCGGAAAGGGTGAGCGGAGATGTCCCGCCCGTACCGGCGGTCAACGTGATGACGGCGAAATTCCCGGCGGCAGATACCGACTGCCCCGGCGACGTGATAACGCCGGCGACGCCGCTGATAGAACCGGCGGTATTATCTATCGTGCCGGAACTGAAATAGGTCGCTGCTCCGCCCTGAGAGAATAAATTACCTTCGACAATACTATTGACCGTAACCACCGCAGGATTGAAGGTGAGGTCGAACTGGGCCCCGGCAATAGCGGTGCCCGGCTCGACGACGATGTTGACGGTGAACTGTGTTCCCGAATTGACCCCGGCCGGACCCGAAACCCCGACGACGGTGGGACCGTCGGCCAGGGCCGGGTTAAGTGGCGTTAATCCCAGCGTGGCGATAAGAACAACAATTAAAACGTTAATGACGCGGAGCAATTTTTTCATTTTCAAAGCTTCCTATCCTGTCCAGTGCTGGCCGATAAGGATAATATCCAGCACGTTGGCCGTCCCGTCTTCATTAGTATCCGCCCGTATCCAGCCGGTCAGGCCGTTCTGGCCCCAGTGCTGCCCCACCAGCACCATATCGAGGACATTGGCGGCGCCGTCGCCGTTAACATCCCAGTCCTCGAAAAGTTTAACTATCGTGATGGTGACGTCCTCGGAGTCGGTGAGGTCGCCGTCGGAGACCTGAAAGTGCACGGAATACGCCCCGGCCTGGTTATAGCGGGGCGTCCAGGTGAAGGTCTTCGTACCGGAATCGAAGCTGGCCCCCTCAGGCAGGCCGTCGGCGGAATAGACCAGCGGGTTGCTATCGGCATCGGTGGCGGACAGGGTGAAGGAGAGGGGCGCGCCTTCGTCCGAGGACTTCCCTCCGATGGCGTCGAGCTGCGGGGCACGGTTAACGACCACCTGGCCGCTGGCCACGCTTATCTGCACCGCCTGCCCGTTGATATCACCTACCACTACGCCGGATAAAGTAAGGGCGGACGTACCGCCCGGACCGGCGGTCATGTTAATGGCGGCGAACGTCCCGGCGGCAGAGACCGATTGCCCCGGCGCCGTGATAACGCCGGCCACGCCGGTAACCGTCCCGGCGACATTATTGATCGTGCCGGAACCGAAATAGGTCGGCGCGCCGCCCTGCGAGAGCAGGTTGCCTTCAGTAACGCTATTAACGGTAACCACCGCAGGACTAAAGGTAAGATTAAATTGCACCCCGGCGATAGCCCCGCCGGGCGCCACGTTGATATTTACGGTGAACTGTTCTCCCGGTTCAATCCCTGAAGGCGCCGCGACACTGACGGTAGTAGCCGCAGCCAGGGCGATGCCGAGGGGTAAAAGTCCCAACGAAAGTGTCAGGACGATGATGATAATTCTTAGAGAGTGAAACGTGTTTTTCATACTGGCTCCTCTCTTACAATATCTAGCGAAAAACGGGATTTTATCCCGTCCAGCCCTGCCCGATAACGATCTCATCGAGCACGTCTACCGCGCCATCCTCGTTGGTGTCTTCCCGGATCCAGCCGGTCAGGCCGGACTGGCCCCAATGCTGCCCTACCAGCACCATGTCAAGGACATTGGCGGCGCCGTCGCCGTTGACATCCCAGTCCTCATATAACTGTAGTACCGTGATGGTGATGTCCTCGGAATCCGTCAACTCGCCGTCGGACACCTCAAAGGTCACCGAATAAACCCCGGCCTGGTCGAAGCGGGGCGTCCAGGAGAAGGTCAAGGTGGCGTTGTCAAAGACGGCCCCGTCCGGGAGATTGGAGACGGAATAGTCCAGCCAGCCACCATCGGGGTCGGAAGCGGTGATAGAGAACGTAAGCAGCTTGCCGATGCTGGCCACCTTATCCGTCTTATAGTACGCCAGGTTTTTTCCGGTGGTTGCGGAGTCGGGGGCGAACGTACGGGCAGATATTGCAGAAGCGGTCTTTTCCGAGATGCCTGTTGCCTGATCAGCCGAACCAGAACCGCAACCGAAACAGGCGAAAACCGCAACAGCTAAGAGCGTACCGATAGCTAGAACAGACAAGCTGATTTTGATGACACCGGTGTTTTTCGGTTTGATAAATCTATTTATTACGGCGTTAATGCTATTTGTAAGCATGGGTGTAATCCCCTATTCGTCATGGGTGCCAGCACGCTGGCTCGGTTAATCCATTTTTACAGTAAATCAACGTTGCATCAATAGTTAATTCGTCACGAATGAATATAGTACCTTTCATCCCTGACGGAGAGCGATGAAAACGAAGCGGGAGGGGAAAATGGGCGGTACAGGACAATAGGCAGAACTTTTGAACTTGCTTTCGCTCTTACATTCTCGTTGAACATGCAACACAAAACAAGCGAATGTTACCCAACAATTTACTTATTTGTTGCCTTTTAATATGGTGAGGCTAAATAGAATTCCGTTATTAGTACCACGAGTTGACGCCGTTGCGGAGAAAAACACGCTCCGTAAAGAACCACATATTGTTTTCCGTGTTGATAACCCAGAATTTTACCATTACCGCATCACCCGCGGCATATTGGGGGTGGGTTATATTGGTCCACCTTACCGTGTTCTCATTAGGGACACCCCATTCACTCGCGCTGATTGAATCCGGTGAAGAGTAGTCCGGAAAGACATCATACATGTAGGGATCGTTGGTCAGACCCGAGAGATCGGCATGAACATCGAAGGGTGCGGTGGTATTCATCACGGTTACCGTGATAGTTGATTGAGTTTGGACAACATCTCCCTCATCAATACTAATGTCCAGGATGCAGGGGTAGTCCTGGCCGGTGTCAACGCTGGTACCTGTTACCGGCTCGGATTGAGTGTTAAATGTCACTAGCCCGGCATACAAAGCATCGGCAGTAATGTCGCCGGCTGGGAATTTTATCTGCTTTACTTCTGTGCTGGTGATTATAATTTTGCCTTCGTCAAGGTCAACTTCGGCAGTTGTCGCGGTAGGATACGTGTAAGTGACATCCAAGTAGTCAACGTAAAATTGGTCTGCGGTTTGATTCATATTAGCTCTGAAAGCGATCCAGAACTCACTGGACAGATTATAGCTGGACAGATTAATCTCGGAGAAAGTATATTCATTCGTGTCATCCCCATTCACCCATGTTTTTACCGTAGTCCAATCCACATGGTTACTGCTTATCAGGCAATATGCTTCATCACCGTCTTCAAAAGCATTGGCTTTAGCCCAGAACCGGAGTTGGGCGCTAACCGCGCTGGAAAGGTCAACGGCGCGTTCCACGTAACCGGTACTAGAGCGTAACCGCAGGTGGTAGAGACCTTGATATGGGGCGGCGGTGTCTATAACCGCGGCGTCACCGCTGTAATACCAGCTGTAAAGCCAGCCGTTACCCCCGGTCCAACCCCCGCTTTCAAAATTATCATTAGCTTTGGCCGTAGCTATGCCCGCAGTGCCTATACCAGCGAGAAGCTGTTCCCACACTTCCGGGTAGTCGGTATCGAGAGTGATGTTTACCGACCGAATATTGGCGCGGCGGTAAGATTGAGATAGCGGTTTTATCTCGACCGATTCCGTATCCATTGATGAAAGTGAAGTCAGGCTCCCGAGCAAAACCGGTAGATAAACGCCGTCGTCGGTAACTAGCGGTTGCTCGTCAGCCGAGGCGCTTTCTCCTCCGTAGTCCCTGATTATCACCCCGTGCTCATAGACCAGCCTGGGGCTATCGACAGTGCCAAGCACCTCATAACTTATCCGGTTCGAGGTATAGTTCTGGGTTACCGTCGGGTTTGCCAGGCCGTCGATAGTATACACGATGCTTACCGGCACATTCTCCGATGTCAGCGAGCCGGCCACCCCGGGGCCGGGATTCGCCAGGAACATCCGGTCGGGATAACGTACGCCCATCCGGAAATTGCTGGACTTCGGTTCCCGGGATAAAGCTACGTCTTCTACATCCGATTTGAAGGTCATCATGTCGTCATTGACCACATCGAGATGTTCGTATTCTACATCCTTATTCCAGTCGGGCACGTGGTAAGCCTGTACGATACCGAACATCGCCACCGCAACCATAAACATCATTATGGCACCAATCACCACCGAGACCCCTCTTTCCTCCTGCCACAGGGTACGATTTCCGGCTCTCATTTTGTCCACGTCTCCCGGATTATACTCACCAGTCTCCATGTGTGTGAATCCGACTACATGAAGGTAGAGCCCCAGCAGTCCGGCCAGGATGAAAAAATATCAGAATGAAGATAAGAAGGCTGATACCGAATTGCTCCACCATCTCTCGTCACGCTCCGGTGTGGCTGACTCACATCAACAGGTTATAGGCGACAACCGCCACGATGATAAAGAAAACCGAGTGCTTGAGACCGGCTACTACCTTACCTTCAGCCATTTTACCGGTGACAATCCCGGCAAAAAATCCCTGTATCACCAGAGCATGAAAGAAAAGCATATCGTATTTAGCCAGGTCGGCATCGGACACGGCAAACTGTCCCATCCCACTTGGTAGGGCCGCGCCGGAAGTGGCTTCGGCGGCCTCTTTCATCATAGGCAGAAAGACATAGCTCATAATCATTATCACCGCCAGAAAAACGAAGTAACTGATGTAACAAACCATAAGGTATGGCTTGGTCTCTGAGTTTCTTCTCTTTTCCAGGCCTTTTATCTCCGCCACGTCGGTGGCGACACCCTCCAATATCTCGCCTAACCGGCCGCCCATCCTGGATGCCTCGATGAGGGTAAAGACCGTTCTCCGGATAAGTCCCGTCGGGTATTTCCTGGCGAAGTGAAGTAGAGCGTCATCGAAAGAAACGCCCCACGAGATAGCACTCTCCATCTGCTTGATAACCTTGGTAAGCGCGCCATAATGCCCTCCCGCAGCCATGCTCATCGCCCCATTCAGGGTCATCCCCGATTTTACGG
>CAYXOZ010000003.1:17242-30841 GCA_964467135.1 uncultured Dehalococcoidaceae bacterium | reverse complement strand
GCTTAAATTCGGGCGTATTCCGCAGTATTCGCATCAGCGCCGGTTTGTCCCCGGCCACCATGGGGCGGATGACGACGGCCATAATTTTTCTTCTCCAGAGCCAGCTTTATAATCTTATCAACAAACTGGGTATAATTCATCCCGGCGGCCAGGGCTTGCCGCGCCGCGCCCGTCCCCGGCGAGATGTCCGGGTTGGGGTTGACTTCCATAACGTTGAGTTTCCCGGCTTCATCCATACGCATATCCGCCCGACCATAACCGCTACAGCCGAGCAGTTTATAAGCCATCAGGGCCGTCCCGGCGACGTAATCCCGCTCCTCCGGCCCAATTTCCGCAGGGCAAACTACTTTTGTCCCCTTGAAGTAAAGGCTATCTTCCTCCCATTTGGCTTCAAAATTCAGAATGTGGGGCAATCCCTGAGACAATGAATAAACGATTTCAGACACAGGCAATACCGTAAATTCGTCGTTACCCATGACCGTAGCGTTAAACTCGCGTCCGGAGATAAACTGTTCTACCAGCGCGCTGCCGCCGTAACCCGTGGCGATGATTTTCACCTGCCTTGCCAGCGATGCAAAGTCCTGCACGACGCTATCCACGGTGATACCATTACTGGCATCATCAGCACGCGGTTTGACAATACAGGGATAATTGAGACGAAACAGGTGTAACGCCTCGGGGTTAAGCAATTGAAAATCCGCCGTGGGAATACCCGCGTTCTGGAGGAGTATCTTAACTTTGACTTTATCCAGGCCAAGTCTGAGCACTTCAGCCGTGCAGCCGGTGTAAGGAATATCCAGCTCGTCGAGAGTTTCCGGCACGAGGGCTTCCGTTTCCGGCGCGCCGGAAAAGCCCTCGAAAAGGTTAAAGACGAGTCCCACTTTCAGAGACGCCAGCTTTTCACGGGCGGTCTTGAAAGGCGGCACCAGAGGCAGCAGGACCACCTCGTAGCCGAGCTCGACAATCGAGGCGCGCACCGCTTCCACCGCTTCGAGAACGCCGATAACGGCTTTCTGCTCATGGGTACGGTCGTACCGCGACGGGTTCGGCTCGTTATAAACGACGGCTAGGCGCGCACACATTGCGGGTACCTCTCCAGGGCGGCATCCAGCACCGCGCCAATCAACGCTTCATAAGTCCACCCCAGCATCAGCGCCATGATAACGAGGTCGGAGTAGCTGCCGAGGCCGGGGAGGGGATTAATCTCGATAAAATAAGGCGTGCCGTCACGGCCGACACGGAAATCGACGCGGGAAAAGTCGCGGCAGCCGAGCGTTTTAAAGGTTTTAAGACTAAACTCTTCCATACGGTCGAGAGTCTTTTCAGGCAACCGCGCGGGACACTCGTAGTCGACCAGATTGACGTAATCGCGCTTGACCTCCAGCGAATAGACGAAATGCTCGACCGGTTTTTTCGGCACGACGCGCATCATACCCACGATTTTCGGCGGAGAGTTACCAACCATGCCCACGGTCACCTCTTCGCCGGAGATGAACTCCTCAATCATTACCGGCTGCCGATAACCACTTAGAATTCGCCGCACTTCATCTTCCGCCTGGTGGACATCATGCGCCAGCGAGGTCAGGCGGATGCCCTTGCTCGAGCCCTCGGCCGCTGGCTTAATGATTACGGGAAAGGTCAGTTTTTCCCAGGGCGCCCGGTCAAGCTCCACCTCATTACTGATAACCAGCCAGCCCGGAGTCTTAACGCCCTCCGCCGCTACCAGCTTTTTCGTTAACGCTTTATCGAGACACAGCGCCAAAGTGAGGGGGTCGGAGCCGGTATAAGGAATATCCAGCATCTCCAGGACGGCCGACACCTGGGCCTCGCGGGAGCGATAGACGCCGCGCCCTTCGGCGATATTAAAGACGATATCGACAGACTCGCGGCGGACATTATCCAGAAAAGAGACACCGCCGCCCAGCCGGACAACGGTGTGCCCTTTAGACATCAGGGCGGCCGAAATCAACTCCACCGTTTCCGGGGAGTCGTATTCTTCCAGCGCGTCTTCGACGGCCAGGTGCCGTCCTTCCACCGCCGTCTTAAGGTCGAACGAAAGTCCTATCCGCACTTGCCTCTCCTACACTTTGACCGGAAAGTCGGCGTCCGCCAGCAGACTATCCACGACGCCACTCACCGCCGGCGCGGCAACTTCCTGCCGGCGTTTAAGCGAACCCGGATTGCGATACCGGAAGACTTTGCCTTCGTAGTTCTTCAATAAAAGCTCGTCCCGGGTCATGGACAGGACATAGTTCGGCTGCAAAGGCACTTTACCGCCGCCGTGAACAAGGTCGACGACGAAATTGGGCACGGCCAGTCCGGACGTAAAGCCGCGCATGCCCTCGATGATTTTTATACCCGTCTCCACCGGCGTGCGCAGGTGCTCGGTGCCCTGCACCTCGTCACACTGGAAGAGGTAGTAAGGACGCACCTTGATTTTCAGCAGGCCCTGGCAGAGCTTGAACTGGGTCGCCACACTATCGTTAATACCTTTTAGCAGCACCGTCTGGTTGTTCACCGGGACGCCGGCGCGCAGCAGGCGGTCGCAGGCCGCCGCCGATTCGGGGGTTATCTCGCGGGGGTGGTTAAAGTGGGTATTCAGCCATATCGGGCCGTACTTCGAGAGCATGTCGCAAAGCTCGGCGTCAATACGCTGCGGCAGGACCACCGGGAACCGGCTGCCGATACGGATGATTTCTATGTGCTTGATTTCACGTATCTTAGAAATGATGGTCTCTAAGTGACCGGTTGATAGTGTCAGCGGGTCGCCGCCGGAGATAATGACATCCCGGACCCGCGTATTGCGACGCAGATAGTCCAGCATGGCTTCTATCTCGCTCCAGGGGCGCACCCAGCCGCCGTGCCGCCATTCCCTCTTGCGCGTGCAGTGACGGCAGAGCATGGGGCAGATATCCGTAAGCACCATCAATACCCTATCAGGATAACGGTGCACCAGGCCGGGAACGACCGAGTCCTCTTTTTCCGCGAGGGGGTCTTCCAGGCCGATATCGCTCAGGGAAATTTCCAGGATAGAAGGCACGGCCTGTTTCCTGACGGGGTCGGCGGGGTCGTTAACGTCGATGAGCGACAGATAATAAGGCGTGATAGAAAGAGGATAACGCTGACAGACAAGAGCGATTTGCGCTTTTTCTTCCGGGGACAGGGGCACCAGCCGGCTGAGCTGGTCGATAGAGGTGACGCGGTTGCGGAAGTGCCACTTCCAGTCGTTCCAGGAACTGTCCGGTACGTTTCCGAACAGTTTAAATCTTCCGGTGGCGCTTTTACCGGGAGGCTCGTCCTCGATTTTTCTAGCGATTAAAGTTTTACTGGGAGGTTCTTCGGCTTCGTTTCTGGGATAGCTTTCCGTGGTGACTCCGGTAGTGACGGGGGTGGTGTGGTTTTTACTGGCCACCGATGAGGTTTTCACTTTTCTTTTGCAACACTCCTTTGATTTTTATTTGCCCTATTTCTAACGTTTTTTTCGTTAATTTCTTGTGTTAACTTGACATTCCTGATATAATATATAGGAATTTTAATTCCTAAATTTAATTATACAACTCCCGTGAAAATTGTCAATAGTATTTCAGGTTAATACGGAAAAGACAGAAAATATTTTTTAGCGATAATGGTTTTAATAAGGAGGTAAGAGCATGCCGGGATGGAAGTTCCTCACCAACCATGCCCTGGTGCTCTGCCTCATCGCCCAGCAGCCCCTTATTACCGCCCGCGAGATTTCCGCGACGATAGGCATCACGGAAAAAGCCACGCGCAATATTATCAACGACCTGGAAGCCGACGGATACGTCACCAAAAAGAGAGAGGGGCGGCGCATCCGCTATAGTTTCGACCCCGACATGCCACTGCGCAGCGAGACCCAGCAAAACAAAGCCATCGGCGACCTGCTGGTAACACTGGGCTGGAAGCGGGGTAAAAGCCGCCGGTCCAGGAAACCGGTGGCCGTTTAAGTTTTCTTGACTTTTTCTTCCGCTTGAGAACCCCCTACCTTTCTTTTCCGATAGCATCTCACCTGCAAATCCATTCGGGGTAACGGCGTATTAAAAAAATCCCATATCTCAGGTAAAATACTTGACAACATTCTCTATAGTATTATAAAGTTTGGCAAATACTACACGATGGTTGGACAATATCCGGTTTATCACACTGACTGGCGAAGTGATAAAAACCGGGGAAAAACGGGTTTATGTGGAGTATTTGTTTTCTGGGCACTGTCCGGTTTCTCGATAAAATCACAAAATCCAGATTAATCAATAAACAAAAAAATTAAGTCGGGAGGTGAAATATAAGAAAAGGACATGACCGACACGGATGCAGGATGTATCCCGGGAAAACAGGAGGTATATCTAAATTGAAAAAAGCCATTAAATACATCGTACCACTGCTAATATGTCTCGTCTTTGTCGTCACCATTGTGACCGGGTGCGGAGAGAAGACACCAACGACACCTGGGACAACGACGCCACCCCCTACCACGCCGACCGCACCGCCGGCCAAGGATAAAATCGTCGTCGGTATGTCCCGGTCGTTCTCCGGCCCGATAGCGATTATCGACGACTCGGCGTTCCGACCGGTCTACGAAACATGGGTCGCCGAGGTCAACGCGGGGGGCGGCATTTTTGTACCGGAATACGGTAAGAAATTGCCCATCGAGCTGAAGATCTATGATGATAAGAGCGACCCCGCCACGATGGCGCAGTTGACCGAAAAGTTAATACTTCAGGACAAGGTTGACTTCATCTGGGGCGGCGGCGGCACCTCCTTCATTTACGCCCAGGCGCCTATTGCCAACAAGTACGAATATGTTTTGATCACGACGGAAGGCGGCGCCACCACTCTTCAAGAGATGCTCCCCAGCTTGCCCTATGTCTTCGTAACCTTGAGCTTCTCTACCTGGAATGAAATGCCGGTGTTTGCCGATATGTGCGCGGCCAAGGGCGCCAAGACGGCCTACATCACCTATATTGCCGACCTCCATGGCGTCGAGTACAACGGCGCCGCCGGTATTGAGTTCGCCAGAGTAGGCATCCAAATCCTCGGCTCTAAAGCCCTCCCGCCGGACATCAAAGACCTTTCACCGGTCATCAAGGAAGCCAAGGCTTCCGGCGCGGATGTCTTCTGCTGCTTCGCCTATCCGGACCAGGTCTTCCCGGCCGTGGGCACGTCCATCGAGCTCGACTATAATCCCAAGGTATGGATCGGCGGCCCGGGCATCAACTTCGGGTTCTTCCACACCGGGTTCGGCCCGATGGTCGAAGGCGTCACGGGCTGGGCCAGCTGGAACCGCAAGTCCTCGCCTGCCCTCAACGCGCTGGCAGACAAACTGCATACCGGCAAGCCGGAAGACGCCCAGGACTGGTGGGGCCATCCGTTCTACTGGGCCGGGCTTGATATGTGGAAAGCCGCGATCGAAAAAGTCGGCCTCGACCAGAAAAAGGTAAGGGAAGTCCTTGCCACGGAGCACTTCCAGACAGTCCTCGGCGAAACCTGGTTTACGAAAGGACTACTGTGTCTGGAAGCCCATCCCGGAGAGGTCGGACAATGGATTAACGGCGTCTATGAAGTCGTCGGTCCGTTCGACAAAGCCACGGCAGATTGGGTCTATCCAAAGCCGCCATGGCCGAAGTAAAAAATACGGAATAAACTGATATAGCAATAGAACGCAGGCTGTCTAAAGGGAAGACTTGCTTGAGAGAGTGACTCCCTTGAGAAAAAGCTGAGGTACCTTTAGACAGCCTGCCCGTATGAGTAATCCGGTCCTGAGAAAAGAACGCGGAAAATGGAAAAATTCCTCGATGTATCCATCGCCGGTCTGCTGCTGGGCGGATTATATGCCCTGATCGCCATGGGCATGAGCCTGCAATATGGCGTCGCCCGGGTGTTCAACATCGCCCACGGCGAATTTATCATGCTCGGTGCGATGACCACCTGGACACTTTACACCGTATTTAATATCAATCCGCTGATATGTATAGCCATTTGCGGTCCGATAGCCTTTGTCATCGGTTTTTTCCTGCACCGCGTATTTTTCAGGCAACTCCAGACATCCGTCCCAGTTATGGGGGCGATAACCATAATGGGCACCATACTCTTCTGGACTATTTACAAAATCCTCAACGATTATGAGTATATAAATATCAACCAGTTTATTGCCCTGGCAATTTGCGTCGTCCTCGCTTTTATAGTCGATTTTGTACTTTACAACACGTTGCTAAAAGGATCTCACGGCTCGCCGGCTCCCCAAGCAGTCTTTGAAGCCAAGTCGATATTATTTTCTTTCGGTCTCATGTTTATAATTCAGAACATCGCTTTTATTGCCTGGGGACCGGAAATAAGGACGTATAACTACCTCACGAATACGGTCAGCATCTTCGGGGCGGTCTTCGGCTTGAGGCGTCTGGTAACCCTCGGCTTCGCGGTGGCCATCGGGGTGATTTTCTATATTTTCCTGGCCCGCACGCGCATCGGCAAAGCCATCCGGGCCGCTGGCCAGGACCCGATGACGGCCGGGCTCATGGGCGTTAACATCAACTGGGTACTGGCCTTGTGCTTCGGGCTGGGGGCAGCCATGGCCGGCGTCGCCGGCGTGCTGATAAGCATGTGTTATCCCGACAGCGCTAATATGGGCTCGGAATACCTTACGGTAGCGATTATCGTGGTCGTCCTGGGCGGCCTGGGTAGCATACCCGGCAGTTTTATCGGGGGCTTTGTGCTGGGCATCATCGGGAGCGTAGTTGCCTTCTACGACCCGGGCCTGACCATGGTGGCCTATTACGCGATATTTATTCTTTTATTAATAGTGAGACCCAAGGGCATTATGGGCGTCTAGGCGAATGATGTACTGCAAGGTATAAAGATGGAAGACTTAATGGTCATTATCAACCTGATAGCCCTGGTCTATCTAGGCTGGTATGTCGAGTGGGCGGTGAAGCCAAACAAAAGTAAGCTATGGCTCTATTCGGGGTTAGCCGTAGGAATGCTGGCGGTTTTAGCGACACTGCCGAATTACGGGCCGACTTATTCCTACATCATGCTGAGCGGCATTTTGATGTATCTGATACTGACGGTAAGCTGGACGATTTTTTCCGGCCCCACCGGTTATATATCGCTGGCGCCGGCGGCGTTCTTCGGGGTGGGGATATACACCTCGGCTATTCTGGGTAAAGACCTTCCCGTTCCGGTCGTGGTAATACTCGGGGGTCTCTTCGCCATGGTGCTGGCGGTGATTGTCGGCGCCATAACCCTGCGACTCAAAGGTATATATTTTATCGTCTTCACGTTCGGGCTGGTCCTGCTAATCAGCAGCACTCTCCTCTGGTACGAAATTAAATTCACCGGCACACGCGGCAGGTTTATCACCACCGCGGATAACGAACTAATCTATTACATCATGCTTATCATTACGGTTTTGATGTTTATCACCGCCTATTTTATCAGCCGCTCCAAATACGGACTGGCGTTGCAGAGCATCGGGCAAAACGAGGAAGCCGCCGCCCACATGGGCATCAACGTCACGGCGGTAAAAATAGTCGTATTCTCTATCAGCGCCGTTTTTATGGGTATGGCCGGCGCTATTATGGCGATGAAGTGGATATACCTCGACCCGTACAGCGCCTTCGACGTGTTCCGCTCTTTCCTGCCGGTTTTAATGGCTATCTTCGGCGGACTGAAATGGTTTTACGGGCCCGTACTGGGCGCCGTAATTTTGGCATACCTGGAAGAAAAACTGCTCACGCAGTTCCCTTACTATTATAAGCTGGGTTTCGGTGTTATTTTGATATTAGTTATTATGTATATGCCTGACGGGCTGGTAGGTGTGGTAGAAAAAGTGCGCGGCTGGTTTTCGCGAGGGAAAAATGCACTTACTTGAGGGTAAAGGGGTCAGCATACAATTCGGTGGGTTAGCCGCGGTATCCGAAGTCGATTTTTACGTCGACCGGGGAGAGGTGCTGGGACTGATAGGGCCCAACGGGGCAGGTAAAACCACCCTGTTCAACCTGATATCGGCGGCCCTCGTGCCCAAGCCGGGTATCATAAAATTTAAGGACAAAAATATTACGGGAATATCGCCTTATAAAGTCTGCCGCATGGGCATAGCCCGCACTTTCCAGACCGTGAAGATATTCCCCGGTTTACCGGTCATGGAAAATGTGCGCGTCGGGGCTCTTTTCGGTTCCGGCAAGAGCGTAGCGGCGGCAGACGCGACGAAAAACGCCGCCGAGTACCTGGAGTTCGTAGGGCTAACACGGGCGAGCGGCATGCTGGCCAAAGACCTGACACTGGCCAACCAGAAAAGGCTGGAGGTTGCCCGGGCGCTGGCTACCAAGCCGGAGCTCTTACTGCTCGACGAACTGATGGCAGGCCTGAACCAGACGGAAATCGCCGAGGCGATGGAACTGGTAAGAAGTATACGGCAAAAGGGCACCACCGTCGTCATGATAGAGCACGTGATGAAAGCCATTATGAACGTGTGCGACCGTATCATCGTACTCAACTACGGTAAGAAAATCGCCGAAGGAACCCCCCAGGAAATCGCCAACAGCAAGGTCGTGGTCGAAGTTTATCTGGGAGAGCAGAGTCATGCTGGAAGTTAGCAACCTCAACGTTTTTTACGGACAGATCCAGGCTCTGTGGGACGTCTCGTTTAAAATCGACGAAAAGGAAATCGTCGCCTTAATCGGCGCCAACGGCGCGGGAAAATCCACCCTTTTAAACACGATATCCGGTGTATTGCATCCTACCTCGGGGACGATTACCTTCCTCGGTAAAAGAATCGATAACCTGCCGCCCCACATTATCGTCGAGCTGGGTGTTTCGCACATACCCGAGGGGAGGAAGCTCTTTACGGATATGTCCGTGCGGGAAAACCTGGAGATGGGGGCTTACGGTAAACAGGCATGGCAGACCAGGCACGAGACCATGGAACAGGTCTTTCAGCTCTTCCCCAAGCTTAAAGAAAGGGCCGGACAACTCGCCAGGACCCTGAGCGGCGGCGAGCAGCAGATGGTGGCGATGGGACGCGGCCTGATGTCAAGACCGAAGCTTTGCATCATCGATGAGCCTTCCAACGGCCTGGCGCCAATACTGGTGCAGGAAATTTTCCAGATAGTCAAGTCCCTCCGCGAACGGGGGATTACCATACTGCTTATCGAGCAGAACGTACGGCAGACGCTGGAAGTAGCCGACCGCGCTTACGTGCTGGAAAACGGGCGGGTGGTTCTCGAAGGCACCTGCGCCATGTGCCTGGAGGACGAGCACGTCAGGAAGGCCTACCTGGGGCTATAGTAAAAAAGCGTTACGAAAAAGGTCTTCTAAGGGGGGCGCGCCCCCCTTCTTTTTTGGTTAAGAACGGCGGATTTCCCCGGCATGGCGAGTTATTGTATAATAAACCGACAAATTATTAAAAGAAACGACAGGAGGGAGTCATGGACTTAGGTTTCAAAGGTAAGGTAGCCCTGGTCACCGGCGCGGGCAGCCAGATAGGTTTCGGCAAGCAGATAGCGCTGCTGCTGGCCAAAGAGGGATGCGATGCCGTCGCGGTTACGGACATCATCGATGACGTTAAAATAACGGCGGAAGATATTAAAAAACTCGGAAAGAAATCAATCGCCGTAAAAGCCGACGTCACCAACCGGGACGAAGTCCAGGCGATGGTTAAACAGGTCATCGATGCCTATAAGAAAATCGATATCCTCTGCAACGTGGCGGGGGGTATTGCCAGTCGTGTTCCTTACGACCAGGCCAAGACGGCGGACTGGGACAAAGATATCCGTCTCAACCTCTATAGCATCATGCTCATGTGCCAGGCCGTGCTCCCGTATATGAAGGAAAAGAAGAGCGGCGCGATAGTTAATATCGGCTCGGGGAGCACGCGTATGTACGGCCATGGCGCGGGCAATACGTATGCCATCGCCAAAGCCGGCGTAGATACCTTTACCAAACAGCTTGCCTTTAATGAAGCCAAGAACGGCATCCGCTGTAACTGCGTCGCGCCCGGCCCCGCCCCTACTAATTTCGTCCCCGGCCCGGATAAACAGGCGGTGGTAAGCATGATGGCCAAGACAATCCCGATGGGCAGGGGCGCCACACAAGCCGACATCGCCAATGCCACGGCCTTCTTCGCGTCTGAAATTTCCGGCTATATCACCGGCGCCGTCCTCCACGTTTCCGGCGGCTCGGTGCTGGACTAAACTAATAATCGATATGTTTACTGGAGGCTGAAATGGACCTCGGGTTTAAAGGTAAAGTAGCCATAGTAACGGGCGCCGGCAGCCAGATAGGTTTCGGCCATGAGATTGCGCTGCTCCTCGCCAAAGAAGGCTGTGAAGCCGTCGCCGTGACCGACATCAACTTAGAGGACGTCAAAAAAACGGCGGAGGCGGTAAAGAAACTCGGCAGCAAATCCATCGCCTTGCAGGCGGACATCACCAAGAAAGCCGAAGTTGACGCGATGGTCGGGAAAGCCATTAATGAATACGGTAAAGTCGATATCCTCTGCAACGTGGCCGGGGCCATCCTGCACAAGGACTACGTCCCCCTGGACGAGCAGAAATATGAAACATGGTCGAAGCAGATGGACCTCAATCTCTTCGGCACCATGTACGTCACGCGGGCCGTTCTTCCACACATGAGAAAGCAGAAGCACGGCGCCATCGTCAATATAGGTTCCGGCAGCACCCACCAATATGCTTTCGGGGTGGCCGTTTACGCCATATCCAAGTACGCCATCGACCTGTTCACCAAGCAGCTGGCTTACCAGGAAGGCAAGAACGGCATCCGCGCCAACTGCATAGCCCCCGGCCCGGCGCCGACCAATTTCGGGGCCGTGTTAAGGGAAGGGGCGCCACCCCCGCCACCGGAACAATTCGCAAAGATGCGGGAGGCCATGCTCGCCGGCTTTCCGCTCGGCAGGCTGGGCACCCCGGCGGATATCGCCAATATCACCGTCATCATGGCATCCGACGTGACGAACTACATTACCGGTCAGGTGATACAAGTTTCCGGCGGAAACGTTATGTGAAGTAAAGAAAAGTGCGGGTCATGGTACTTTAGTAATAGACAAGCGGTAGTACCCGGTTGACTTGACATCCGGCACGAATTGTGGATACAATTGAAAGAAGCTCAAGGCACAACCTGAATCTGCTTCGGGAGGTGACAATGAAGCTTCACGAGTTATACGGAGTACGGCAGGTGGATTTATGACGCCCTGCCTTGCGTGGGGCGGGTAGAAAGCGGATTCAGCTCGTAAAAATCTGGAAGTCAGTCCGACTGAGTCGGGTGCCCAGAATGGTGGTGATCACCGAAAGTGAGTTGGGTTCGCTCCTGTAAGTCTTGTTAGTGGAGGTCGCTTGAAAAACGGCCTCCACTTTTTTTGTGGTCGAAGAGAAAGTCCCCTACGGCGTCCCGGTAGTTTCGCTACTAAGTCCAGCCTTATCCAGAAGCTCCGAATAATACTCGGCGATATCCGGGTCGTGGATTTTTTCGCGGGCTTTTTCGAAGGGCATCAGGAGGGCCTGCCTGTATATCATCTCGATATCAGGGATAAGGGCCGCCAGGCCGGAGGCGTTATCCGAAAGCTCTCCGGAGTTGTTCGTTTCCGCCAGCGTCGGGAGGACCAGGCTCGCCGTGAAAAGAAACAGGCCCCCGACGATAACGCCGCTCATGAAACCGATAAATATTTTCATTTGTTCCCCAGTTTGTAATGGCCCGATACCGGATTTCATTTTAATTCTGACACACGACCATAAAAGCCAACATAAAGTCCATAAATAATCTATAAAAGTACGGTTAATTTTATATAAAGAACGGCTTGACAACCCGCTGAAGGCAAAACTAAAATAGCGTTGATACTACCGGGAGGCGTAATGAAGAGGCGAATCCGAACTGTGCCCGCAATCCTTACCGATGACCCCGCCACACTCAAAAAACTGGTCAGCCAGACCGAGGCCTTCACCGACTACGCCCAGTTCGACATCATGGACGGGGACTTCGTGCCTTCGCGGAGTGTAACCTGCGCGCAGATAGCCAGGCTGAAACCCGGGATAAAATGGGAAGCGCATCTCATGGTAAGACACCCGGAGGACTGCCTGGAGGAATTTAAAAAAGCCGGGGCGCAGAAAATAGTCTTCCACTACGAAGCCACGCCCGAGCCGGAAAATATTATCGCGAAAATCAGGAAGCTCGGCATGGAAGCAGGCCTGGCCGTCAATCCGGAAACGCCCATCAAAGCCATAGCGCCGCTGGTAGATAAAATAGATAGCGTGCTATTCCTGGCGGTCAACCCGGGCTTCTACGGCGCCAAATTCATCCCGGAGGTCCTCGATAAAATAGTCGAGTTCCGCAAGCTTTACCCGAAGAAGGAAACCGGTATTGATGGCGGCGTCAAGGAAAATAACATCGGGCAGATAGCGCGGACGGGCGTCGACGTGATATTTATCGGCAGCGCTATCTTTTTACAGCCAGACCCGGCCACGAGCTATCGCCGCCTCACCGAGCTGGCTCAAGAAAGTGCGCTCTAAAATTAACCCTGCTGCCCCTTGCTCTCCCCACCCCAGTTCAGCATCAGCTCCTTAAGTCGCCGGCCGAGCTCGGGACTGGTGCGTAAGCGCTGGATAAAGACCGGGCAGCCCTCCAACAAAGAATTCTGCGCTGCCGTCGCCATACTGGAAAGCAGGTTCTGCATGCCGGTGTCAATCTGCTGGGGAACGCTCGTCCCCGGCGCCGCCTGCTCGATCTGGCGGCGAATGTCCTCGGCGGTAAACTTCATCGGTATGACACAGGCTTTATACCAGGGACATTCCTTGCACTGGACTATCCCGTAGGCTTCGTTCAGAATATCGTCCATGACATCCCCCCACCTTGACTTCAATTACCAACTTTATTATATCATTTTTCGCGGTATAAAATAACTGGTTTCACGCCAGCGCTATATACTATAGACAAAATCACCCTCAGGTCTTATAATCCAGATGTATATATCCCCCACCACCGCGGTCGATATTAGACTGAACGCCAACGGCAGCCAGGGCACCAGAAGACAAGGATAAAATCTTTGAGGTAGGAGGGAATTATGCCGCTCTATATAATGATGACCAACCTCACCGACGAAGGCAGGAAAACGGTAAAAGCCAACCCCCAGAGGATTAAAGAAGTCAATAAGGAAGTCGAGGCAATGGGCGTAAAGATACTGGCCCAATACGTCGTTCTGGGACAGTACGACTTCATCAATATCCTGGAAGCGCCGAACAACGAGACCATAGCTAAAGTGGCGACGGAGCTTGGTTCCCGCGGTACGCTGCAGACCAATACGCTCGCCGCGCTGACGCTGGACCAATTTATCAACACCCTGAAAAAGTGAAAACCGGGACTTTTACCCACCCTGGTGCCCTGAAACTGCCGCCGGCCTTTTACCCGCAACAATCGAGGGAGGATGCCAATTAGACCCCTGAGCTTTAGCCAGATATCACTCTACCGGTCATGTCCCTTAAGCTATAAACTTCAATACATCGACGGCCTCAAACCGAAAGAGAGGTCATATTTCAGCTTCGGCACCACCATGCACGCCTGCGCCGAACATTTTTTCCG
>CAYXOZ010000003.1:0-17142 GCA_964467135.1 uncultured Dehalococcoidaceae bacterium | reverse complement strand
GGTCATATTTCAGCTTCGGCACCACCATGCACGCCTGCGCCGAACATTTTTTCCGAGTCAATACGCCGCCGCCCCCGTCGCTCACGGAGCTGCTCCAATATTATGAAGAGAACTGGCTCTCCCAGGGGTACGAGTCGCCGGAGGAAGAAGCGCGGTATAAAGATTACGGCAGAGATATTCTGACGCGGTTCTGGGAAATCCACCATACCGATTTCCGCCTGCCGATAGCCATCGAGCGCAACTTTATGATAGACATCGAAGGGGTCAAGCTCCGGGGCTTTATCGACCGGGTGGACAAGCTGGACAGCGGCGGCCTGAGCGTTATCGACTACAAGACCAATAAAGAGCTTTTCACCGCGGACTACCTCGCCGACGACCTCCAGCTGACGATATACCAGATGGCTGCCGAGGAGACGTGGCGGCTGCCCGTGGAAAGGCTCACTCTCTACCACCTGAGGTCGAACACAGCCTGCGCCTGCCCGCCGCGGGAACGGGGGCAAATCGAGCAGGCCAGGCGGCTTATCCTGGATACCGCAGAAGGCATCACCCGGGGCGATTTCCCGGCGGTCGAGGGGCCGTTCTGCCCCTGCGATTTCCCCGAGCACTGCCCGTACTACCGCCACCAGTATTTAACCACGACCCCGCAAACGGACCGCCAGGTAGTCCTGCCCGGCATCGCCGCGATGGACGCGGTCGAGCGCTACGCCGCCCTGCAAACCCAGATTAAAGAGCTCCAGACGCAGCTCGAGGAAGCCCGCCAGGCGATCATCGACTACTGCCAGAAAGAGGGATTGAACCGCGTCTACGGCAACACCTGCGATATCACCTATAAAATAACAGAGAGGGCGGGATACGGCGAGGAGGAGGTCAAAGGCATACTGGAACCGGAGGGGCTATGGGAAAAGGTGCTCGGGTTCGACCCCGCGCTCCTCAAACAACTTCTCAACGACCAAACGATTCCCGCCGAAATACGGAAACAACTCGAAGCTATCAAACGTGTTACGTCCACTTTTCCGCAGCTATGGGTAAAAAGGCATGCCGGGGAAGAGGAATAGGCCGGTGAAAATACTGCTGGTGAGGCACGGCATCACCAAGCTGCATACGAGCGACCGGTTCTGGGGGAGGACGGACATCGCTTTAAGCCACGCCGGCATCAAGCAGGCCGGGCAACTGAGGGGCCGGTTGAGCCAGGAAAAGCTCAGCGCCATCTACTCCAGTCCGCTGAGTCGCGCCCGCTCCACCGCGGAAATAATCGCCGCCGGGCATAAAGTGGAGGTCACCCCCTGCGACGACCTCTGCGAATGCAACTTCGGCTATATCGAAGGACTTACTTTTGAAGAAATAAAGCAAAAACACCCGGCACTGGCACAGGAACTCAGCGACCGCAAAGCGGTAACGTTCCCCGGCGGCGAGACCATCGACCAGTTGAACGGGCGCGTGAAGGCCTTCCTGAAAAAACTGAGCAAACACAAGCCCGGTGACACGGCGCTGGTGGTCAGCCACGGCGGGCCGATACGCCTGATAATCTGCGACCTGCTGGGACTGGGGCTGAAGCACTGGACACAGATGCGCGTCGACCTTGCTTCATTGAGTATTGTAGATACATATGCGGGGTCGAATATCCTCAGCTTACTTAACGATACGTCCCATCTCGTACCCTAGGAGGCAACATGCCAAAAGTTTTCGCGTCGTGGAGCGGCGGCAAAGACGGCTGCCTCGCCGTTTACCGCGCTATCCAGAACGGACTGGATGTCCGCTACCTGGCCAACATGGTCACGCAGGACGGCCAGCGCTCGTGCAGCCACGGCATCCGGGCAGAAGTCATTAAAAAGCAGGCCGAAGCGCTGGGCATAGCTATCGTCCAGAAGCCCACCACCCACGAGACTTACGAGGATGTCTTTGTAGGAACAATTCAAGAATTCAAACGGGAGGGGATAGAGGGCGGGGTCTTCGGGGATATTGATTTCAATGCCCACCGCGAGTGGATTGAAAGGGTATGCCAGAAAGCGGGTGTTACCCCGCACCTGCCGCTGTGGCTCAACGACCAGACGAAGCTCATGAATGAGTTTATCTCTGCCGGATTCAAATCGGTAGTCGTCGCCGTTAAAGCCGAGCTTCTGGGGAAAGATGTGCTGGGCAGGTTCATCGATAAAGAGTTTCTGGCTTACCTGGCGGGGCTCAATAAGGGCATCACCCCCTGCGGCGAAGCCGGCGAGTTCCATACCTTAGTGGTCGACGGGCCAATCTTTAAGAAGCGACTGGAAATCACCAAAAGCGAAAAAGTGACACGTGGCGAACATAACTTCCTGGAGATCCTCGAATTGGAATTAAAAGATAAAAAATCCAAGGGACGGTAAAAATGACGAAAATTATCGCCAAAGTAGTATCCCAGAAAGGCACCTGCCAGGCCGGCCACAGGGTCGGGGACGAGTTCGTTATCGGGCAGACAACGCCGCCCGGGATGTGCTCCTGGGCATTCAGCGCGGTATTCCCTTACGCGGAGTCGCTGGAGTTCGGCGGGTCGTTCCCCTGGGAAAGCGGACCGTATAAAGCGCGGGTGGCCTGCTCGGACCCGGACAACCCGGTGGTCTTCGAGCTGAGGCGGGTCGACTAAAAAGCCAGCATTAGCAGCTCTTTAATATTCCACCCCACTACCCCGCATAAAAGCAGGATAGCCGGGACCAGCCATCGCCCCGGCACGAACCAGCTGATAGCCACCGGGATGGCAAACTTGAATATCGCCAGCAGGCTCAGCGAGCCGACAGAAGTCCGCAAGAGCGGATTAAGCTCCGGGTAGCCATAACGCGCCGCCACCAGCGTCAGGGCAAAGTCGGCAAGCTGCAGTGAAAGAAAAGCCACTTTCAGAACCATGTCGGCCCTATCCCGCTGCCGGCTTTTGATAATGAGATAGCTTATCGGCCCGGAAAGATTGCCACCAACGGACATACGGTCCATCCTTCAGCGTGACGACTAGATTGTATACTCAGCATAATCCACCGGGGAAAAACGTTCGATAAATAAACACAACGAAAAAGTGAACAAAGCGTAAAATTCTTGCGTTCGGCTTGATTTTCAATGCTCTCCCCCTGACCCCCTCTCAAACAGATACATGCTTTAGAATTAAACTACGTTTGGTTTGAGAGGGGGAGGAGATTTGAGAGGGGGCTGCGCCCCCTCTTAAACACCCTGTTTTAGGCGGACTGCCCTGTGCTATACTTGAGGAGAGAAAAAGAGACCTATGGACAGTCCCGAAAAAGCCAGAGAGCAGATAGCAAAGCTCAGAGCGGAAATCAACCGCCACAACTATCTTTACAACGTCCTGGACAACCCGGAAATCAGCGACGCCGAGTACGATGGTCTGATGCGCGAGCTCCAAAAGCTGGAGGAGGCATATCCGCAGTTCCTCACGGCGGACTCCCCCACGCAGAGAGTCGGCGCGGAACCGCTGGAAGCCTTCGGCGTGGTGAACCACCCCAGACCGCTGCTCTCCCTGGGCAACGTCTTTTCCGATGAAGAGCTGATGGCATGGTACACCCGCACCAAAAAGCTCGCCGGAGATACACCCTTCGACTTCGTCGGGGAGCACAAGATTGACGGGCTGGCCGTGGCCCTGACCTACGCCGACAGGCAGTTTGTCACCGGCGCCACGCGCGGGGACGGCTACCGCGGGGAGAACATCACGCAAAACCTGAAAACCATACGCAGCATTCCCCTCTCCGTGCCCGGGGACGCCCCGGCGCGGTTCGAGGTGCGGGGGGAGGTATTTTTACCGCGGAGCGGCTTTCACAAGCTCAACCAGGAGCGGGCCAAAGAGGGACTGCCCCTTTTCGCCAACCCGAGGAACGCGGCCGCGGGGTCGGTCAGGCAGCTAGACTCCCGTATCACCGCCAGGCGCCCGCTCGATATTTATATCTACATGCTGGGATATATCGAAGGCAAAGCCATGCCCGCAACTCACTGGGAAGCCATGGCATGGCTGAAATCGCTGGGATTCAAGATAAATCCCAACAATCGCCTCTTGAAAAACATAAACGACGTACAGCAGTATTACCGAACCTGGGAACAGCAGAGAGAAGGGCTCACCTACGAAGCCGACGGCGTCGTGGTAAAGATTAACCAGCTCAATCTCCATGAAGAGCTCGGGGACATCGGGCACGAACCGCGCTGGGCGATAGCCTACAAGTTCCCGGCCGTCCAGGGCACCACCGTGTTGAAAAGCATCGAAATCAGCGTGGGGCGGACGGGCACGCTCAACCCTTACGCTAATCTCGAGCCGGTCAGCGTGGGGGGCGTCACCATAAAAAGCGCCGCCCTCCATAACGAAGACGACATCCGGCGCAAGGACATCCGCGAGGGCGATACCGTTATCATCCAGCGGGCGGGCGAGGTCATCCCCGAGGTACTGGGGCCGGTGCTCGGCAAGCGTACCGGCAAGGAAAACGAGTTCAGCCTGTTGGCCAAGCTGCCGAAAAACGCCAAAGGACAGCCCGTCTGCCCCGAGTGCCAGCAGCCCAGCGTCGTTAAGCCGGAGGGCGAGGTCATGTACTACTGCGCCAACGCCGCCTGCCCCGCCCAGGCGCAGCAGCGCATCGAGCACTTCGCCTCTAAAGGGGCGATGGACATCCGCGGTATCGGCGAGAATATCAGCGCCAAGCTCTATCAACTGGGGCTGGTCAAAGACCCCGCCGACCTGTACTACCTCAAGAAAGAGCAGCTGGCCGAGCTCGAGAAAATGGGCGAAAAAAGCGCCACGAACATTATCAACGCCATCAACGCCAGTCGAGAGCGGCCCCTGGCGAGAGTAATTTATGCCCTGGGCATCCGGCACATCGGGGAGGAAATGGCGGGGGTCCTCGCCGATGAGTTCCACAGCCTGGATAGCCTGGCGAAAGCTTCAAGCGAAAGGCTTATGGAAATAGGGGCGGTGGGACCAAAGATTGCCGACAGTGTCACCGCGTTTTTTCAGCAGAAAGACAACCTGGATATTGTCCGCCGACTCAAAAATGCCGGGGTGAAGCTCGAGGAAAAAGCCGCCGTAAAGAAAGACCTGCCGCTGACCGGCAAGGAGTTCGTCGTCACGGGGCGGCTGGAAAGTTTCTCACGGCAGCAGGCGGAGGCAAAGATAAGGGAGCTGGGCGGGGCGGCTAAAGACAGCGTCACCCGCAAGACGGACTACGTGGTGTTCGGCGCCGACCCCGGTTCAAAGCTGGCGCGGGCGACGGAACTGGGCATTAAGACGATTAACGAGCAAGAATTTATAGAGATGTTAAAGAAGGCAGGCGCGTGAAACTAATCGTGGGGCTGGGCAACCCGGGGTTTTTATACGCCCGCAACCGGCATAACGTGGGCTTCATGTGCGTCAGCCACCTCGCCAGGACATATAAAATAACGTTCGACAGGAAGCAGGGGCACGCGCGGACAGGCATCGGCAATATCAGCGGCTACCGCGTCGTGGTGGCACGCCCGCAGATCTATATGAATGCCAGCGGGGAATCAGTCAGCGCGCTCATGAAAAAGCTCAACGTCGCGCCGGCGGACCTCATCGTCATCCATGACGACCTCGACCTGCCGCCGGGTAAAATACGACTACGCCTCGGGGGGAGCTCCGGGGGTCATAAAGGCATCGACTCTATTATCGCGCGTATCGGCACGCAGGAATTCTACCGCGTCCGGGTCGGCATCGGGCGACCGGACACCGGCGAAAACGCCGCCGATAAAGAAAGCGACGTCATCGACTACGTCTTGAGGGATTTCACGCGCGAAGAGAAAAAAATCATCGATACGGTCATTCCTAAAGTCGGCGAGGCCATTGCGTACCTGCTCGCCGAGGGGCTGAACGCCGCCATGAACAAATACAACTAGGTAACATGTGCAACGGCAAGATTTTCACCATCAAGTTCATCCACTCTTTCATCTACCTTTTCATGGTAGCGTGCCTGGTCTATATCCTCTACTGCGCCATCGCCGGAAGGTACGACTGGACATTGCTCATCGCGCTGGTGGCAATTTTTTTTGAAGGACTCGCCCTGCTCCTGAACCGCTGGCGTTGCCCCCTCACTTCCCTCGCTGAGAGATGCGGAGCCGTACGCGGTTCGGTGACAGATTTGTTCCTGCCGGAGTGGCTGACCCGCCATACCTTCAAAATAGCTACGGCGACAGTAATAGTTGAGCTCATCTGGCTCGCCGTTGGCTATTTCACGAGGTAATTTTCAGGGTTCTCACCTTTGCCGAACGTACCACCGGATGATATAATTTCCGTCAGAGTACCGTTTATGGAAAACCAGCCGGTTTTTATCGGGGTCATCGGCGGGAGCGAGGTCTCACCGGAGGTAGCGCGACTGGCGGAAGAGGTGGGGCGCGAGATTGCCCGCCGCGGGGCGGTGCTGGTCTGCGGGGGGCTTACCGGCGTCATGGAAGCCGCCTGCAAGGGCGCCAGCGAAGAAGGCGGCCTGACCGTCGGCATATTGCCGGGGGACAGTCGCCGGGCGGCCAATCCTTACGTAAAGATACCTATCGTGACGGGCATCGGCTACGCCAGGAACGTGGCGGTAGTAAAAACATCGCAGGCGGTGATAGCTATCGACGGCAGCTACGGGACACTTACGGAAATAGGCCATGCGCTCCAGAGCGGCATACCGGCTATCGGGCTGGGGACGTGGTCGATTTCCCTGGGTGGAAAGGTAGATAAAAATATCATCATCGCGAAGAGCCCCAAAGAGGCGGTAGACATAGCGATGAAATCGATAAAAGACTCGTAATGGAGATAAAAATGTCGACGATAAAGAGCGTAAAAGCCAGGGAAATACTTGACTCGCGGGGAAACCCGACCGTCGCGGTGGAGGTGGGTCTTAAAGACGGCGCGAAAGGAAACGCCGCTGTCCCCTCCGGCGCCAGCACCGGTAAATACGAAGCGGTCGAGCTGCGCGACGGCGATAAAAAACGCTACAACGGCAAGGGCGTCCTCAAGGCGGTGGCTAACGTCAACGGGGCGATTGCCGATGCCATTACCGGCATGAACGCCCTCGACCAGGGAAAAATCGACCGCGCCATGATAAAACTGGACGGCACGCCGGACAAATCGAAGCTCGGCGCCAACGCCATCCTGGGGGTATCCCTGGCGGTGGCGCATGCCGCGGCTAATTCCAGAGGCCTGCCTTTATACCGCTATCTTAACGACGCCCAAAGCTATACCCTACCCGTCCCCATGATGAACATCCTCAACGGCGGCAAGCACGCGGAAAACTCGACAGATTTACAGGAGTTCATGGTGATGCCGGTGGGCGCCAGGAGTTTCTCTAAAGCCATGCAGACAGGCACCGAGGTCTACCATGCCCTGAAAAAAGTCCTCAAAGGGAAAGGACTCAACACAAATGTCGGCGACGAAGGCGGCTTCGCCCCGTCCCTCCCCTCCAATAAAGAGGCGGTCGAGACCATCGTGGCGGCTATTGAGTCGGCCGGATACAAGCCCGGCAAAGACTGCTATATCGCCCTCGACCCCGCCTCCAGCGAGTTCTATAAAGACGGCAGGTACGTCCTCGCCAGAGAAGGCAGGACTTTAACTTCAGCGGAAATGGTCGATTTTTATGTAAAATGGGTCAACGCCTACCCCATTATAAGCATCGAGGACGGCATGGCCGAAGACGACTGGGAAGGCTGGCAGTTACTCACGAAAAAGCTCGGCGATAGAGTCCAGCTCGTCGGCGACGACCTCTACGTCACCAACGTCAAACGTCTGAAAAAGGGCATTGAGCTCAAGGCCTCCAACGCCGTCTTAATAAAACTCAACCAGATCGGCACCCTCACCGAGACCATCGAAGCGATTGAAATGGCGCGGAAAAACGACTGGACGGCCATCGTCAGCCACCGCTCCGGCGAGACCGAGGACACGACCATCGCCGACCTCTGCGCGGGACTGGGGACGGGGCAGATCAAGACCGGGGCGCCGTGCCGGTCCGAGCGCACCGCCAAGTACAATCGACTGCTGAAAATAGAAGAGGAGCTGGGCAAAAAGGCGGTATACGCGGGGATGAAGGCGTTTTATAACATAAAAAAGAGCAAGAATGCCTGAAATCGCCCCCGGCATCCACTGGATCAAGATGCCCATATCCCTCGAGGAATCGACGCTGTCCCACATCAACATATATCTCATCGAGGGGGAAAAGGGGTGGCTGCTGGTGGACTCCGGCTGGAACACGGACAAGTCTTTCAGCACCCTGCACAACTACCTCATAAAAATAGACGCGAGTTTCGGGGACATAAAGCAGATTGTGGTCACGCACGTGCACCCCGACCACTACGGCATGGCAGGGCGGATTAAAGCGCTCTCCGGGGCGACCATTGCCATGCACCATATCGAAAAAGGGTTCATCGGGCCGCGCTACATCGATATGAACGAGCTATTGCACCAGACCGACCAGTTGCTCATCGACAGCGGCGTACCGCGCGATTTCGCCGATACGCTCCGGGACGCCTCCCTTGGACTTGAGGAATACATCGTCCCCACGCCCCCGGATATCACCTTCCGCGACGGCGATACCGTAAATACCGGCAAATTTAAGTTCCGGGTTATCTGGACGCCGGGGCACTCCTCCGGGCATATCTGCCTCTACGAACCCGAACGGAAAATATTACTCTCCGGCGACCATATCCTGCCTAAAATCACCCCCAATATCAGCCTAAACCCGCAATCGATAGAAAATCCGCTGGGCAGGTATATAAAGTCGTTACAGGAGATACGTAAACTTGAGGTAAAGCTAACGCTGCCGGGCCACGACCGGCCTTTTACCCGGCTCGTGCCGCGCATCGATGAGATAATCCGGCACCACGGTTACCGCAACATGGAAATACTGGAAGCGATAGGGTTCCGGACCAGGACGCCCTACGAGATAGCCCAAAAGATAAGCTGGGGGGACAATAACGCGTGGAACGACCTGCCGCCGTTTCACCAGAGGATGGCTATCTTCGAGACGCTCGCGCATTTAGAGATGATGGCCGCGGAGAACCGCGTCGATAAGCTGCCGCGCAACGGCACCATTTACTACGGGCAGAAGTGATATAATAAACTATGAAGAAAATCGGCATCACCACCACCGTGCCGGTGGAAATCCTGGTAGCAGCCGGCTACCAGCCGATCGACCTGAACAACGTGCTGGTCAGCGACCCCGACCCGGCGCGGCTCATCACCATCGCCGAGAGGGCCGGCTTCCCCCTGAACTGCTGTAGCTGGATAAAAGGCATCTACGGCGTCTGCCTGGACAGGGGCATCCAGGACGTTATCTGCGTCACCAGCGGCGACTGCTCCAATACGGTGATGCTCATGGAAACGCTAAAGCTGAAAGGTTTGAACGCCATGCCCTTCGCCTATCCGGACCGGCCGGATAAAGAACAGATGAACTACACCCTGCAAAAGCTGGCGGCGACGCTCGGCACTACTCTGAAAGCCGCCGAAAAGGTGCGCCAAGAGCTGCAACCGGCACGCGACCTCGCCCTGAAGCTGGATGAAATGACCTGGAAGGACAATAAAGTCAGCGGGTGGGAAAACCACCAATGGCACGTTTCATCTTCTGATTTCGACGGGGATTACAGAAAATACCGAGATGATTTACAGAGATTGGTGGGCGACTGCTCTCATCGTAAGCCCTATCCGGGAGGAGAAATAAGGCTGGCATACATCGGGGTGCCGGCGGTGTACGCCAGAGACCTGTATACGTTCATTGAAAAACAGGGGGCGCGGGTGGTCTTTAACGAGGTACAGCGGCAGTTTGCCATGCCAATGCCCGGGGAGTCACTAGACGAGCAATATACAAATTATACTTATCCTTACTCTATACAGGAACGCATCAGGGACATTAAAGCGCAGCTAACACAAAGGCGAATCGACGGGGTGATACATTACGTGCAGGCGTTCTGCCACCGGGGCATCGGAGACGTCGTCTTCCGGGACGCCATAACGCTGCCGATGCTGACACTGGAAGGCAACGCCGACTTCTTCCTCAATACGCATGTCAAGACCCGCATCGAGGCTTTCCTGGACATGATACAGAGGAGAAATATATTAAGGGCGGAGAGGAAACCCGTCTCCACCCCTGGATTCCCGCTTTCGCGGGAATGACAACATTAATAAGGAGGGAGCAATGACAACCAGAATTGGCATCAACGGCTTCGGGCGTATCGGCAGACTGACCCTGCGGACCATCAAACAGTACCATAAAAACGAGCTCGAAGTAGTCGCCGTCAACGACCTCGCCGATACGAAGACCAACGCCCACCTGCTCAAGTGGGACAGCGTCTTCGGGCGCTACCCGGGCGAAGTGGCGGTCAAGGACAAAGCCATCATGGTGGACGGGCAGGAAATTAAAGTTATTTCCGAACGCGACCCCGCCCTCATCCCCTGGAAAGACCTCGGCGTCGATATCGTGATAGAGTCGACGGGGGCGTTCACGGACGCCACTAAAGCGGTCGCCCACTGCAAGGGCGGCGCCAAGAAGGTCATTATCTCCGCGCCCGCCAAGAACGAAGACGCCACTATCGTCCTCGGCGTCAACGAAAAGGACTACGACCCCAAAAAACACAACGTCATCTCCAACGCCTCCTGCACCACCAACGGCATCGCCCCCCCGGTCAAGGTCCTGCACGATACTTTCGGAATAACTAAAGGTCTCATGACCACCATCCACTCTTATACCAACGACCAGGTGGTGCTGGACGTGGTCCATAAAGACATCCGGCGGGCGCGTGCCGCCGCCCTCAACATGATACCCACGACCACCGGCGCCGCCAGAGCGGTCACGCAGGTCATCCCCGCCCTCAAGGGCAGGATTCACGGGCTGGCTTTCCGTGTCCCCACACCCACCGTGTCCGTCATCGACTTCGTCTGCGACCTGGAAAAAGAGGTCACGGTCGAGCAGGTCAACGCCGCCCTCAAAGCCGCCGCGGCGGGGCCTTTAAAGGGCATCCTGGAATACTGCGAGGAAGAGCTCGTGAGCATGGACTTCAAAGGCAACGCCCACAGCTCTATCATCGACGCGCCCGGGACGATGGTCATCGGCGGGAACATGGTCAAGATACTCGCCTGGTACGATAACGAATGGGGCTACTCCTGCCGGCTCGGCGATCTAGCGGCCTACATCGCCAAGAAGGGGCTATAGCATAGAGACCGGAGTAATATTCAGCTACCGTGACCAAATTCTTATCCGAATGTAAGCGTTACTCCATTGACATCCTATTGCGGAATTGCGTAAAATAAGGAATCTGGCTGAAAGAGTGAAGCATGAAGCTGGTTGTCGTCGGGTTCGGGCAATGCGGCGGCAGGATCGCCGACGAGTTCGCCCGGCTTAATCGAAGAGCTCACGGATTGCGCGGACTCGATATTGTCACCGGCGCGTACGCGGTCAATACCGACCTCGCCGACCTGAGCGGTCTCCATACCATAAAGTCGGACTTTTCCCAGCGCATCGTCATCGGCAAGAAAAAGACCGGCGGCCACGGCGTGGGTAAAATCAACGAGCTCGGCGCCGAGATAGCCCGTGAAGACGCGGACATGGTCATCGAGACCATCAGGAACACCGAGCACTTCGCCGATACGGACGCGTTTTTGCTCATCGCCAGCGCCGGCGGCGGCACCGGCTCCGGGGCGATACCCGTCATGACGCAGCAAATCAAAGAAAGATACGTCGACAAGCCGGTCTACAACCTGATAATCCTCCCCTTCGAACACGAGGTCGTCACCGAAGACCGTACTATCTATAACGTCGCCACCTGCCTCAAGTCCAGCTACCTGGTCGCCGACGCCATCTTCCTGGTCGATAACCAGCGCTACGTCATGAAAGACTCGTCACTCACGCACAACCTAGCTAAGATAAACACCACCATCGCGCAGCCGTTTTTCAACCTGCTCTGCGCCGGCGAAGAGACAAAACAGAGGTTCATCGGCGCGAAAATCCTGGACGCCGGCGATATCATCCAGACGCTCGTGGGCTGGACCACTCTGGGCTACGGACGTTCGCAGACCCCGATGTTGAAATCGCTTTTCGGCGGCAAACGCAACTTCCGGGAAAAAGCCTCGGAGACCCAGAAGGGCACTCACGCCCTCGACCAGGCTATCAGCGGCCTGTCCATCAAGTGCAATCCGCTGGACTCCAAGAGGGCGCTCTACCTCGTGTCCGCGCCGGCCCGGGAAATCAATGTGGACCTCATTAAAGAGCTGGGAACATACATCAAGAACATGGCGCCGGAGGCCATCATCAGGAGCGGCGACTACCCCCGGGAAAAAGGCAACATGGAGGTCACCGTGGTCCTCTCCGAAATGAGCGACGTGGAAAAAGTGCGGACCTATTTCGCCAAAGCGATCAATCTCATCGCGGAGCTCAAGAAGAGGCAAGAAGGCGTGGTCAGCACGCAGCGGGGCATCGATATCACGATAAAAGACATACCGTCACTGCTTTAGCGGTTACAAACACTGCCAAAAAACAATGCCGCCCCTTAAAGGGACGGCATTATTATTCCGGAGTAGATTAGCGGGTTAAGGGTTAACCTCAACCCCTAGCGCTGTTCCCTCTTTGCCCTACCTGGCTATCTTGGAATAAATCTGCCAGGCCTGCTCGATGGTCTCGTCGCGGACTTTCCAGGCCTTCTCGACATGCTCGTCGCGGGCCCGGGCAGCTTCAGCGACGGCGGCGTCGGCGGCACTGGCGGCGGCTTCAACGGCGACGCGGTAGGCTTCCTCGCCACGGGAAATCAGGTCCTCGCGGGTCTTGGCGGCTTTCGCCATCGCCTGCTCGCGGTCTTTCATCGCCTGAGTTACGCCGGCTTCGTAAGACCGGTGCGCCTGCGCTTCCGCCCGCTTGTATGCCTTGGCAACCTGCATCTCGTTCTCATGGTAAGCCTTGGCGACCTGACGTTCGGCGTCCATGTACGCGGCATAAGCCCTCTCGGCCTGGCTCATGACCTCGTCAAGCGCGCTCTTGGGTCGCTCTTCCGCGGGAGCCTCCTCGACGGGAGCTTCTTCCTTTAAATCTCTTTTCGTTCCTTTCTGGCTAGGCACCAGACACCTCCTTTAAGATATCTTTTAAATATTATTTTTGGCTTAATTCTCAAGCGCCTGCTACTTGTGCCAAGTATATGGCGCACCCGATAAAAAGTCAAGTAAGCCAACCCTTAATTTCATACGTATCCCGGGGCTGAAAAACCACGTTTCAGTCCTTATCTTCATCGCCTTTTTCGGCTTCAGGGTTCTTTTTTGTCTGCTGGTTCCGCTTGGTCTCGTACATCCTGGCCAGGGCTTCCAGGCGGGACTCCATTTTACCTTTGGTCTCCTTGGTGACCTCCCGCGACTCTTTAGTCTTGGCCTTCTCCATCGCCTGCTTGATGGTCTCAATGGCCGCCTCGGTGGTCTGATAAGGCGCTTCTTCCTCTTCTTCCTTCGCGGGGGTTTCCACCGAGCTGACGGGCTCTTCTATAATTTCCGGCGGCTCGGCTTCCTCCGGCGCTTCAACCGCTTCCTCAGGTTTGACCGCTTCTTCAGCTTCCTCGGCTTCTTCAGCCGTCTGGCCCTGGTGCAGGGTCGCCTGGTAAGCCTTGAGCGAGGCGTCGGCGGTCTCCCTGGCGACCTGGCCGGTAGCCTCGGCGCGGCTGATGGCCTCACGGAAGGCGGTAATAGAGACACCGGCCGCTTCGCGGGCAACCCTGGCCGAGGCTTCCGTGGCTTCCTTGACCGCTTTTACCGTTCTTTCCGCGGATTCCCGGGCGGCTTTAATCAGGGTACCCGTGACTTCACGGGCGGTCTTGACGGCGGCTTCGGCCGCCTCTTTAGTCTCCCGGCTAATCTGTTCCGCCCGGGCGATCGCCGCCTGGATTTCTTTTTGCGAGGTTTCCGCCGTCTTTAAAGCGCTGGCCGTGGCGACCTTGATCGCTTCCTGGACGGTCTTCATCGATTCTTCCGCCGTCTCCCTGGAGGAGCGATTCAGCTCCTGCGCCTGAGCCACCGCCGCCTCCGACTGCTTAATAGACGCATCGATAGCGTCCTGCGCCGCCTTGACCGATGCCCCGGTAGCTTCCCCGGCCGCTTTACTCACCGCTTCCAACCGGGCAACCGCTTCCTGGAACTGAGCGGAGGACGTCTCGACCATCTCCCTGGTCTCTTTATTTATCTGCTCGGCCCTGGCGATAGCCTGCTGAGATTGCTCGACAGACAGCCTGGAGGCTTCCTGCGCAGCTTTAATGGTGTTATCAGCGGCCTCTTGAGCGGTTTTGGCGGACGTCTCGGCGGCTTCCTGGGCGGCTTTAGCGGACGCCTCGGCAGACTTCCGCGCCGATTGGGCGGCCCCTTCGGAGACCGCCATGGCTTTCTTCCCCTCTTCCGTCACGCGGACTATTGTTGCCTGGATTTCTTTCACGGTAGTTCCGGCGGTTTCCCGCGTTTCCCGACTTATCTGCTCGACTTTGGCCACTGCTTCCCGGAACTCGGTGGCGGCTAAAGCAGCGCTGTCCTTGGCTTCTTTACCCAGCGTTTCCGCCTTGACCATGGCCTCCCGCGAGGCTTTAATGGACGCCGCCGAGGCCTCTTTAGCCATTCTTACCGCGGCTTCCGTGATGGCTTTCGTCTCGGTGACAATTTCCTCAGCGCGGTGGATGGTGTCCTGGGACGCTTTTTGTAACGAATCCGTGACCAGCCTGGCTTCACGGCTGGTGGCTTCTATCTTGTTTAAAGATTCCTGCGACGACCGCTGGGCGACTTCGGCGACCTCCCGGGCGACTTTACTGATGGTCTCCGAGCGGGCGGCCGCTTCCTCCGCAGCCTTGGCGGAAAGGTCCGCCGCTTCGCGGGTCTGCTTACTCGTTCTCTCCGCCCGGAGCACGGTTTCCTTGGCCGCCTTGTTGGAGGCTTCCGCCGCTTCCTTGGCTTCCCGCGCCAGTTTGTCCGCCCGCAAAGCCGCTTCACGTGCCGCCTTGAGCGCCTCTTCCGTGGTTTCTCGGGCGGTCCGGACGGTAGCTTCGGCCAGACCCAGGGCTTCCTGCGACGTATCCCTGGCCGATTCTGCGGTCTTTTTCGCCTCGCGGCTCAGGGTGTCGATGCGGCTGAGCCCTTCCTGGGACAACATCAGCGCCGACTCCGCGGCGTGCATGGCCTCGACGCTGGTCTTTTCGGCGCGGGAGATGGCTTCCTCGAAAGCCTTGGTCATCGAGTGGGCAGTCTCTTTGGGTCGGCGGGCGGTCTCTTCCGCCTTGGCGATGGCATCACGGGCGGCCTGGATAGTGGCTTCGGCGGCTTCTTTGGCTTCCTTACTGATCTGCTCGGCGCGGCTGACGGCTTCCTGGGCAGCCTTAGAAGCAGCCTCGGCGGCCTCTTTAGCTTCCCGGCCGATCTGCTCGGCCCGCAGGGCGGCTTCCATAGCGGTCTTGGTCGAGATACCCGCCGCCTGCCGGGCTACCCGGCTCAACGCCTCAGCCTTGGCTACCGCCTTTTCGAAATCGGTGATGTTGTTTTCCACATCCTGTTTCATCTCGGGAGACATCAGCCCCAACCTCGCATCATGATTAATGCCCCCCTATTATATTATTCAATCCCGAGGATTTCAATAAACAAGCGGTGTTTTAAGGCAAAATATTAATAATCTGTACGTAATGTAACTGGTAGTACTAAAATATATTACGTAAATCACGGCACTAAAGATTGACAAGTCAAATGTTATATGCTAAAAATTACATTAGTTAATATCAAAATTTAGATTGAGGTGCAGATATGAAATTAGTAGTTGTCGGTCTAGGTCAGTGCGGCGGCAGAATTGCTGACGAGTTCGCTCGGATGAACGGCCGAGCTAAAAGCCGGCGCGGCATGACGATTATCACCGGCTGCTTTGCGGTCAATACGGATGCCGCCGACCTCAGCGGGTTGTCCAGCATCAGCAACGACCACCGCCACCGCATCCTCATCGGGAGCCGCAAGACCGGCGGCCACGGCGTCGGTAAAATCAACGAACTCGGCGCCGAAATAGCCCGGGAAGACTCCGATAAAATCGTCGATGCCATCCGGACCACCAAGCGATTCTTCGAGACGGACGCCTTCCTGCTTATCGCGGGCTCCGCGGGCGGCACCGGCTCCGGCGCCATCTCCATCATCACCCAACACCTCAAAGAAAGATATATCGATAAGCCGATATGGAACTTAATCGTCCTGCCCTTCGAACACGAAGAGACCACCGAGGAAAGGACCACTTTCAACGTCGCCACCTGCCTCAAGTCCTGCTACTCTATCGCGGACGCCGTCTTCCTGGTCGATAACCAGAGATACGTCCGGAAAGACTCCTCCATCCAGACCAACCTTTCCAAAATTAACAACATGATTGCCGAGCCTTTCTATAACCTGCTCTGCGCCGGCGAGGAAAAGAAGGCCAAGTACATCGGCGCCAAGCTGCTCGACGCCGGGGACATCATCCAGACAGTGGTCGGCTGGACGGTCATCGGCTACGGCAAGACGGGGGCGCCCCTGTTCAAGCTGCCCCAGCTGAGGAGCGACTTCCGCAAGAAGGGCACCGAAATCCAGAAGGGCATCCAGGCCATGGACGAAGCCATCAGCGAGTTGTCCCTCAAATGCAATCCCGCCGATTCCCGCCGGGCTTTATACCTGGTGTCCGGTCCCGCTAAAGAAATGAACATGGACATGGTTAAAGAAATCGGCGACTACATGCGGGACATCGCGCCGGAAGCCATCATCCGCAACGGCGACTACCCCCGTGAGCGCGGCATGGTAGACGTGACGGTACTGCTCTCCGAGCTCAGCGACGTCGAGAAGATACGCGACTACTACCTGAAGTCGACCGACCTTATCCCCGAGTTCAAGAAGCGGCAGGAAGAGACAGAGGACAAGCTCCGCGCGCTGGAGGATGTGTCCAAAGATATACCGTCGCTGCTTTAGAGCAATTAGCATTTAGCTTACGAGAGGGGGCGAAATGCCCCCTCTTTTGTTTTGGGGGTTAACGAAAATCCCTCTCTATCTCCCCTTGCCAAGGGGAGAGGCTGTACCCGCGCCCCTTTTCCTCCTACCCCATTGAAAATTGAATATTCGGGGCGTCTAAGAGGGGCGCCAGCCTCTCTTTCTTTTCTTCCCCCTCTCCAAACAAAAAGACTCTCGGTCTGGAAAATGTG
>CAYXOZ010000002.1:20759-31455 GCA_964467135.1 uncultured Dehalococcoidaceae bacterium | reverse complement strand
TGGTCGAACCGATGGCCGTGGGACTCCACGCTGTCAGGCAGGGAAAAGTGCGGGCCGGGGACACGGTAGCGATTCTGGGCGACGGCGCTATCGGCCTGTGCGTCCTCATGGCAGCTAAAATCGCCGGCGCCGGCGCAATATATTTGGTCGCCAAGCACAGAGGCCGCGGCGAGCTTGCCCGCAGGTTGGGAGCTACCGATGTCATCTATCTCGACGGGAAGACGAGCCTGTCGGCAAGACTTCATGCGTTAACGGGAGGTCCCGGCGCGGATGTCGCTTTCGAATGCGTCGGCAACCCGGAGACGCCCCAGCTTACCGTGGATTTAACTCGCCGCGCTGGCGTTACCGTGCTCGTCGGCGTCTTCGATAAGCCCGGCATGGTGGACTTCGCCTCGCTGACCTTCACCGAGCGGTCGATGGTGGGCAGCTCAATCTATATCGATGAAGGCCGCACGGCTATCGACCTGCTGGCGGAAAAAAGACTCGACCCCACCCCTCTTATCACCTCCCGCGTGTCCCTCAGGGACGCGGTGAAGCAGGGCTTCGAGGCGCTGCTCAAGGACAAAGAAGCTAACGTCAAGGTCCTGCTGGAAGTCCCTTGATGATTTTTTTCCCGCCATGGCGTAAAATGACTACAGCACCGCATGAGGAGGCAAACCGTGATAAATAAGGAAATTTTTGAGTTCCCCATTATTTATACGAACCCCATCCCCAAAATAGCCTTAGGCTGGGGCTCTTACCAGACGGTCGGCGACGAATGCAAAGCTGCCGGGATGAAAAAGGCCCTTATCGTGACCTCCGGTCTCAAGGGGACAGGCATCGTCGAAGAACTGAAGGGCGTTATCAACTATGCCGGGGTCGCCACGGACGTTTACGATAAAATCACCACCAACCCCAAGGACTGGCAGATTATGGAGGCTTATAAAGCCTTTAAAGATGGCCAGTGTGACGGCATCGTGGCGGTGGGGGGCGGCAGCTCGATAGATACCGGCAAGGGCGTGCGGGTGGTGGCGGCCAACGGGGGCAAAGACATCACCAATTTTACGGTCTTTATCGACCCGCCCTGGATGGACACCCTTAAAAAGATGAAACCCTGTACCGTGCCCCAGGTTTCCGTGGCGACCACCTCCGGCACCGGCGCCGAGGTCTCCTCCTTCGCGGCTTTATCCAATACCAAGCTCAAGACGAAAATACTGGTCAGCGCCCCAAATATCTATTCGACGGTGGCGGTCATCGACCCACTCCTGGCGCGACTCCAGCCGAGGCACGTCGCCGCCTGGACGGGCTTCGACGCCATGGCGCACGGCATCGAGGCTTTCGTGACCAAGGTGCAGGGCCCTTACGCTCACGGCCTGCTGCTCCGCTGCGTCGAGCTCGTTTCCAAAAACATCCGCGAGTTCGTCTATAACCGCATGGACAACGTCGCCTGCGAGCGCATGTGCTGGGCGGCCACCATGGGCGGCATCGCCATCGGTTTCGGGGCCGGGGCCGGCATTGTACACGGACTGGGCCACCAGATTAGCGCCCTCACGGACTGCCATCACGGCCGTATCAATGCCATCATGATGTTACCAGGCGAACGATATAATCAGCCCGCCATCATCGGGAAACTGGCCGCTTTGACCCGCGCCATGGGCGTGGATACTACCGGCCTGACCGAGTGGGAAGCCGCCGACCGCTGGTTTGACGAAATGGAGCAGCTCCTGGAAGACTTAGAAATTACTACGGGCCGCCTCGGCGAGCAGTTCGGCGTCAAGGAGTCCGACCTGGAGAAAATCGTCAGGGTCTACGCCAACGACTTCTGTTCCCAGGGCAACCCCCGGGAGTTCAACCACAATGAGGTCATCGACCTCTTAAAGGGCGCGTTATAGCCCTGGTAAATGAGGTGTCCCGATGAAGCAATCGAAGACCTATTATGCGATACTGGATAAACTCGGACTGGCCACGCCGCCGGTGGGCGTTAAGTTCGCCGTGAAACGCCCGGCGGGCATCCCCCGCATTACCAGGCCGGCGACTCTCTGCGAGATGATCAAGCACGCGCAGGACGGGAACGCTTTTTACGCGGAGACCGCCGACCACACCTGCGACGCCGGCCTTTACGTGATGGGAATGAAAGACGTCGCTGAGCCATACATCAACGGGGAATACGGGGCCGGCCTGGGGGTATACGATTCGCCGCGCTCCGGCGCCCGTCTCTATCAGCACATCTATAAAATCGATAAAGATATCGTAAAATACGTCGTCCTGGCGCCGCTGGCAAAACTCACCTTTGACCCCGATGTGCTGCTGATTACCGCCAACACCACCCAGGCGGAAATCATTCTGCGGGCGTCGAGCTACCGGACGGGAGACATGTGGCTGAGCAAGTACACGCCGGCGCTGGGCTGCGACTGGCTTCTTATCTACCCTTACCTGAGCGGTGAAATCAACCATATTACCACCGGCCTGGGCTTCGGCATGAGGCGCCGCCGCATTTTTAAGGAAGGCCTGCACCTGATTTCCGTGCCCTTCAATAAACTCCCCGACCTGCTCGAGACGCTGGCGGTCATGCCCTGGGTCCCGGAGCCTTATAAAGAGAACGGCCTGGAATACGTTAAAAAACTTCGCGAGAGGCTGGGTCTTGAGTAATCGTCCGGATTCTTTCATAATATGACCAGAGGTGCGTTCGTCATGAATGAAGAATTAGTTGTTTCTCCGGTTGATGAAACTCAGACCGTGGAAGAGCCCCGGGTCCTCGAAGAAATCGTCGTCGAAGAGCTCAGTATCGACGGCGTTTGCGGGGTCTATTAGCCCATGTCTTTCCGACTCGTTGACGGCGTCCAGGTGCGCCGGGAAAGCTGGGGACTCCTTTTCTACCGGCCGGCACCGCACAAGCTCTGCTTCGTGAAAAGCGGCGACTGGCTCCGGACGGAGCACTTCGAAGGCGCCTGGACTTATGCAAGCATTGTCGACGATATTTGCCGTCGTACCGGCGCCCCCGTTGAAGTTATCGAACGCTCTTTACACCGCCTGACTGCCCGCCTTATCAAAAACAAGGTCATCTCCAATGAAGTACGCTGACTGGCCTCTTTCCGCCCCCGTTAACATCACCTGGGAAATCACTCATAAATGTAATCTCAAATGCGTCCACTGCCTTTCTTCCAGCAGTGAAGAGTCCCCCGGCGAGCTTTCTTTCGCAGAGTGTAAAGGCATTGTCGACCAGCTATCAAAGCTCAAAGTCTTCGAAGTCAACTTCGGCGGCGGCGAGCCGCTACTAAAAGATTATTTTCTGCCTTTATTACACTACATTCACGAAAAGGGCATCGTTACCTGCGTCAGCACCAACGGCACCGTTCTTACCGATGAAGCCGTCGCGTGTTTCAGGGACAATCCTCTCGTTAACGTCCAGGTCAGCCTCGACGGCGCCACGCCGGAGGTCAACGACCGCATCCGCGGCAGGGGGACATACCGGAAGATAATTTCCGGAATTGGACTTCTCTCCGGGAAAAACATCCCCCTCTCCGTCAATACCGTCGTTACTTCGTTGAACTATACACAACTGGACCAACTTAAAGACCTGGCAGTTTCTTACGGCGCCCGGCTGCGCGTCTCGCGTTTCCGCCCCTCCGGCCGCGCCCGGCAAAGCTGGGAGGCTCTAAAGCTGAATTCAGCTCAGCTCCGGGAGCTAGCCGGTTGGCTCGGCAGCGACCCCTCCATTCTTACCGGCGATTCGTTCTTCTCTATCTCCCAGGACGGCCGGAGGCAGCTCGGACTGGATATGTGCGGCGCCGGCAAGATGACCTGCTGCATCGACCCCCTCGGGGACGTTTTTCCCTGCGCTTTCCTTCAGGACAAACCGTTCCGCGCAGGCAATTTAAAAGAACAGCCCTTTAAAGAAATCTGGGACAGCTCGCCGGCCCTGACTTCATTCCGCCGACTCGAACCAACATCCTGCCGAACGTGCCCCCGCTTCGAAAAGTGCCGGGGCGGTTGCCCCGCCGTCGCCTACTTCCTCAATAAAGACCTGGACAGCGCTGACCCCGAATGCCTGATGAGCTGGGGCGGAGAAATCCCCTCCAAAAAAGTTGCTCCAGCTTGAGCTATCTTTTTACGACTCGCTCAGCTGGAGCAACCTGTTCAGGCCCTCCGCTCAGGCTTTAAGCCCGGCGGCGGATCAGTATCACCAGGACGACCGCGCAGACCACCACCACCGCGCCGATGATGAGACCGAGAGCCCATGTCGGCAGCCCTTCTTCGACACCACCCAGAGTCGGCGTCGGGGTAGGCGTGGGCGTCGGTTTCGGCGTGGGTGTCGGGGTCGGCGTCGGCTTCGGCGTGGGTGTCAGGGTCGGCGTCGGCGTCGGTGTCGGAGTCGGGGTCGGCGTCGGTATCGCCTTCACAGTCAGCGCGCCGGTCAGCCCGTCGATGCCGATAGTATAGGTACCCGCTTTACTCTCGGATAGCGTGAAGCTTACGTCCAGGCTGGCATGCCCGGCCACGGTGACTTTCTTCGTTTCCGTGACCAGGTCGTTGACCTTCAGGACGACGTCATAGGTGCCGGACAGGTCGCCGGTGTTGGCGATGGTGACGCCGATGGTGGCTTCCTGACCTATATTCACCTCCGCCGGCGAAATCGCCAGATTGCTGGCGGCAAAGGTGGCCGGTTTCACGTATTCCAGGACCGTGAACGGCGTGAAGTGGAATATTGTCGTGGTGATGGTATGGTTCACTTCGTCTATTTCGAACGGACCCGCGAGGTCGACCCACGCGGAGCCGTCCCAGTAGACGATGGCCAGGATGCCGCCCTGAACGAGCGACGCATCGTATTTCATGGTGAGAGTAGCGCCATCGGGGAACCTGGCGCCGCTGGGACCGAACTCATAGACCAGGGCGACCTTGTTGGTATCCGCCGGCAGCGCCGGAGGTGACGCCATCTTCTTTAGAGATACGCTGGTCAGGCCCTGGCCGGTCGCCGTCTCGCCGACAGTGCCCGCCTGTAACTTCAGACTAACCAGATTGTCATCGGATAGGGCGGTGATATTTTCGGTAAACTGATGCTCGGCGTCGACGGATACCCTGGTAACGCCGGTCGCCCCACCGCCGCCGCCACCGCCGCCGGAAGGCGCCGGGGCGTTAAGCGTAAAGCTGGCGACATTATCATTAGTGAAGGCCTCGCTGCCGTCTCCGGAAGTGCCGTAAACAATCGTCTGGATACGGTAAGTGCTGGCGGGCCAGTTCGAGGGAGGCGTCCAGATAACGGTGTAGGTTATATAGGTAGTTCCCTGGTAGCCTCCTCCGTAACTGTAGCCATACCCATACCCGTACCCGAAGTACCTGGTGGCCCAGGCCTGGTCCTGGTATCCATAGCCGTAACCGTATCTGTATCCATAAGCCGGTCCTCCCCAGCCGGGACCCGTCGCGCCGGAAATCGTGGCGGCGCCCCCGCCCGCATTGGCGTAAGTCCTGCTCGCGGTCGTGCTGGGGGTCGCCGGGAGGGGCAAACCACTGTAAAGCACGGAATAGATACCGGTGCTGGCGGCTTTATATATCCTTAAATCTATACTCTGGATAGGCAGGAAGTCGGTGTCCTGGACGTCCACCCTGACGGTAAAGGTATAGGGGCTGCCCAGTGTACCGGTGGTCGGATTGGTGATGTTGATGTCGACGGCCTTAACGGGAGCCGGCGAGGCAAACCATAATGATGTTAAAAAGGCTATCACCAGGAACATCACCAGGGCCCCGCGGAATACTAGCGATGGCGTCAGTGATAATTTTGGCATTGAGAGCCTCCTTTCGCTCCTGGCATTGAGTTTTTTTCTCATTCTGGCGATATTCACCGGAGTTTTTCCTGCCAGGGCAACCAGTTCGTCTTTATTCGTTTTTAAGGACTCGGCCAGGAGTATGATGATGCCCCTGGTGGGAGGCGGCATGACGCCGTTTTCAATCTTGCTGAGATAAGTAGCGTCGACGCCGACCCTTTCGGCGATTTCCTGCTGGGTGAGCCCGGCCTTCAGTCGCAACGACTTTAGTTTCGATCCGAAAGCCTGTCTGGCCTGGGTCTTTAAAATTTCGGCGATATCGGCCGGGACTCTCCCGGAAAGGCGGATGAGCTCTTCCTTATCGGCCCCGAGGACCTCTGCCAGACGCGAGATGACCTGTTCGCTGGGGGGCGGTAGCTGTCCGTTTTCCAGTTTACTGATATAAGAAAAATCAACGCCAATGCGGCTGGCAAGCTCGCGGAGGGTCAGGCCGGCGCTCTTTCTCAGTTCCCTGAGTCTGTTCCCGAATTTTGCTGCTTCTTCCACGTCGCATCCTCTCTTTTTATGGTGCAACCATCTTATTATAGTGCCAGTTGAGTAACTTGTCAAGTACATTTGAGCACTTTCCGTCCATTATCACGAGTGATTGATGGCTTGTTGAGTGTATATTCAGGTTTTATATGTGTCATTTGTCACCTTATTTACGTTTAAGCTTCCGAACCTGATTAGCTTTGTCAACAAGCAGATTCCCCGATATTCCCGTCGGAATCCTGCATTTTCGGCATAAACCGCAATTTGTGATAAAACTGTGACCTGTTACAGTCTTAGCTTTAACTCCCCGGCCCCTTTTCCCCCCGGCTAAATATGAGCTCTGGCGATTGAAAAATTTACTCAACAAAAAATCTTTAATATTTGATTAACAATACTGTCCAAATATATTGACAACTATTGCCAAGTGTCTTACTATGAATAAAACACCTGAATTTTCTATTTCATGCATGTTGTGCGATATTTCACGAGTGTTTTTCACCAAAGGCAAGGCAAATCTATAGTGTCCGACCGAATATATAATAAGGAAAGCGAAAGTCGCCAGATGTTGCCAAATGACATACAAGTTGCTATTTTAGCCGGGGGAATGGCTACCCGGCTGGGGGAACTCACCAGAAACGAACCGAAATCTCTATTGAAATTTCAGGGTAAACCCTTCATCGAACATCAAATCGAGCAAATCAAACGGCAGGGGATACGTGACGTCCTGGTATGCACCGGCCACCTGGGAGAGCAGATAGAGCGTTATCTCGGTGACGGCGCGCGTTACGGATTTAATATCCGGTACAGCCATGAAGATAAGCCCCTCGGCACCGCCGGCGCCCTCAAGAACGCGGTAAAAATGCTCGGAGACGTTTTCATCGCCGTTTACGGGGATTCTTACCTGTTTTTAGACTACGACTCGATGCTTTCTTATTTCCTCGAAAGAGACAGACTGGCGCTGATGGCCGTTTATAAAAACTCAGACCGGCACGACCGCAGCAACACATCAATTGGCGGCGGGCTCGTCACCGGGTACAGCAAGAACGGTCGCACACCGGACATGGTCTATATCGATTACGGGGCGCAGGTATACCGCAAGCCGGTCCTCGAGCTTATTCCGGGAGACACGTTTTACCCTCTGGAAGACCTCTTTCCGCCGTTAATAGTGCAGCGGCAGCTGCTCGCGTATGAGGTCGGGGAGCGTTTCTACGAAATAGGCTCGCGCCAGGGTATAAAGGAATTTACCGAATATTTGAGAGGTAAAGCATGATTCTTTCCAGGGCGCCGACGCGTATCACGCTGGGGGGAGGCGGCACCGACCTCAAGTCTTACTACGCCCGATACGGCGGCTTCCTCATCGCGGGGTCGATTAATAAATACTGTAATATCCTGGTCAATAAAAGGTTCTACGATAACATCCGCCTCAGCTACTCACAGGTGGAGATAAAAAGCAGCGTCGCCGATGTGGAACACCGCATTTTCAAAGCGGCAATGGAATTCACCGGCGTTGAGAAGGGGATTGAACTCCACTCCACCGCCGACGTCCCGGCCGGCTGCGGGCTGGGCACTTCCTCCAGCTTTACCGTCGCCCTGCTCAACGCCCTCCATGCCTATAAAAGAGAGTTCGTGACCCAGCGACAGCTCGCCGAGGAAGCCTGCCACATTGAAATTGACGTCCTCGGCGAGCCCATCGGCAAGCAGGACCAGTATATGGCCGCCCTGGGCGGCCTCGTCTGCCTGACCTTCGAAAAGAGCGGCGACGTCCTGGTGGAGCCGCTGCGGATACCGCCGGAAATGCTCGACCAGCTGGAAAACAACACGCTGCTCTTCTTTACCGGCAGCGAACGCAGCGCCTCGGAAATTCTTGCCGAGCAGGACGCGAAGTCGAAGCAGGACGACCCCGATATGATAAACAACCTGCACCGTATCAAAGAGATAGGGCTGGAGACGAAAAAATACCTTGAAAGCGGCCAGATCGGCATGTTCGGGGAGCTGCTCCACGTGCACTGGGAGACCAAGAAGAAACGCTCCTCTAAAATGAGCAATCCCTTTCTGGACGAATGCTATGAGGTCGCGCGGAAGAACGGCGCCCTGGGCGGCAAGCTCATCGGCGCCGGCGGCAGCGGGTTCTTCATGTTCTACTGCCATAACGTGGATAGTCAGAAGCCCCGGCTGGTCGAGGCCATGCAGCGGATGGGCCTGCGCTGGGAAAGGTTCCAGTTCGATTTCGAGGGCGCCAAAATACTGGTCAACGCTTAAGGGAGGACTTAATGAAAAACCAGACCTTCATCTCCGGCTATCTTGAAGAAATGAGAAACGTTACAGAAAAAATTTCCCGGGAAGACATCGACAAGGTGGTGGAGCTCCTCTACCAGGCCTGGCAGAAGGACCGGAATGTCTTTATCTGCGGCAACGGCGGCTCGGCAGGCACCGCCTCACACTTTACCTGCGACCTCGCCAAGGCGACCATCGTCGATAGTAAAAAGAGGTTCAAGGCCATCTGCCTCAACGATAACGCCTCCCTCATCAGCGCCCTCACCAACGATAACGGCTTCGATAACCTCTACATCGAACAGCTCTATAACCTCTACCAGCCCGGCGATGTGCTCATCTGCATCAGCGTCCACGGCGGCGCCGGCAAGGATAAGGCAGGTTTATGGTCGCAGAACCTTCTTAAAGCGATGAAATACGTCTCCGATAACGGCGGCAAGACGGTGGGCTTCAGCGGCTTCGACGGCGGCCCCATGAAAGAAATCGCCGATGCCTGCGTCGTCGTCCCCGCCGACTCCACCCCGCAGGTCGAGTCTTTCCACCTGGCCCTGGAGCACCTGGTCTGCTCCTGCCTCAAGATGAAAATCATGGAAACCAGTCCGGTGATGGTTTAACGTTATGAATGCGAAGCAAAACGGCAAAGCGGTCTTCCTCGACCGGGACGGCGTGCTCAATCCGCTGGTCTATGACCGGGAGCAGGGCATTATCGACTCCCCTTTCACCGTGGAACAGTATTGCCTGCTGCCCCGCGCCGCCGAGGCCGTAAAAAAGCTCCGCGAGATGGGCTACCGGCTGGTCCTGGTCTCCAACCAGCCCGGCATCGCCAAAGGCCACCTTACCGGAGAAACGTTTGAAAAAATCAGGGCTAAGATGGAAAAAGAGCTCGCCCGGAACGATGCCTACCTGGACGCCCAGTACTACTGCTTCCACCACCCGGAGGCCGTCGTAGAGGAGATGAGAGTCGCCTGCGATTGCCGTAAACCTAGCCCGGGCATGCTGCTCAGGGCGGCCGAAGAAATGCGACTTGACCTTTCACATTCGTGGATGGTGGGCGACGGCCTGACGGATATCCAGGCCGGTAAGCGCGCCGGTACACGGACTATCCTCATCGGCAAGATGAAATGCGAGCTCTGCCATCACTGCGCCGAGGAAAATGCCCGGCCCGGGGCCGTCTGCGCTGACCTCCTCGAGGCTGTTAAGATAATTGCAAGTGAGGAATAATAATTCCGGTATTTTAATTTATAAATAAGGGAAGTATCCTTAAGGAGGATGAGGATGGATATTTATATCGACTCGGCCAGCATTAGCAAAATCGGCAGGTGGCTGGACATGGGCGTCATCGACGGCGTTACGACCAATCCCTCCATCATGTTCGCCGACGGCGTTTACGACGCTGAAGCCGGCGCCAGGAAAATCGCCGCGCTGATCAACCCCAAGCCCCTCAGCGTCGAGGTGACCACCAATGACCTCGATAAAATGCTGGAGCAGGCGCACATTTTCCATACCTGGGCGCCCAATATCGTGGTCAAAATCCCCCAGGAGACCCAGGACGGCCTCCCCTGCTACGGCGTTATCCGGTCGCTGGAGAAGGACGGCATCCGGGTCAATGCCACGGCGGCATTATCGCTGGGACAGGTGATACTGGCCGCCAAGGCCGGGGCCAGCTATATCAGTATCTTCGTCGGCCGGCTGGCGGACGAGGGCGGCAACGCCCCGGAGGTCATCCGCAACGCCGCGGAATGGCTCGAGCACTGGCACTACAAAAGCAAGATTATCATCGGCAGCATCCGCTCCGTAGCGGATATCCTGTCGTCGGCCATCAATAAAGCCCACATCATCACCATACCCCCGCAGTTCCTGGAAAAGATGTCCGACCATAAATATACCCGCGAGACGGTAAGGCAGTTCACCAACGACGCAGCCAAAGCCATGGAAATGATGATGGAAAAAGTGAAAGTTCATTAAGGTATGAGTATCCGCCCCGACCGCTATCCAAGAATAACCGCCCTTATCTGTACCTTGAACGAGGAGGCGAACCTGCCGCACGTCCTGCCGGGCATACCGCCCTGGGTCAGCGAGGTGCTGGTTATCGACGGTCATTCCACCGATAAAACGGTTGAGGTCGCCCGTAAAATCCGCCCCGATATCCGTATCCT
>CAYXOZ010000002.1:15416-20659 GCA_964467135.1 uncultured Dehalococcoidaceae bacterium | reverse complement strand
GGCCGGCTCGGTGATACCAGCAAGGTCTCCGTGTTGACTCAGGGCCTGCGCGACTTATTTGTGATCGTCGGGGAGAGGTTCCGTGAATGACCCATCTACTATTGACCAGGAGCGATTAAAATACATAAATTAATATTTAAGTTTCTTATCCGCGTGAAGATCATATGAGAAATAGAAAAATCTTGTTGATATATCCCAAATTCACTGTACCGCAGGTAAATCTGGTTATCCCTATGAATTTGATGTATCTGGGTTCCTACCTGCTCCGCCATAATTACGCGGTACGTATACTAAGCGGGTGTAACTTTACATCCGAAGATGAACTCTACCTGCAAATAAAGAACAATATCAATGACACTATGGCAGTCGGTCTTAGTGTAATGACGCAACAGGTGCCTGCCGCTCTGGAAATTTCTAAAATGGTTCGAGAGATGAATCCCGACCTCCCTATTATCTGGGGCGGCGTCCATCCTACACTCTATCCGGGGCAGGTAGCCAGTTCTAGTCTGGTAGATTTCGCCGTTCTTGGAGAGGGTGAAATCACTGCTTTTGAACTGCTTAACCATCTCACGGATGGTAATCAAGAACCGTCAGCAATAAGAGGCATAGCCTACAAATCAGGAGATTCTCCTGATGGTGTTGTTGCTACTCCGGCAAGAGAATTTTTAAATATGGATGAACTGCCCCCATTGGAGTGGGGGCTGCTTGAACACATAACTTCGATAAAGGACATTGTGAGGATAAACGAACTGACGGGAAGAGGTTTACTCATTCAAACAACCAGAGGATGCCCCTGGCACTGCACCTTCTGCATTAACTCCATCCTTAAAAATAAGTATAGATACCGGAGCCTGGACCTGGTGATGGAAGACATACGACAGGTAATCTCGTTAGGCGTGGACAGGATAACTTTCATGGACGAGGACTTTTTTGCCAACAGGAAAAGGGCGAGAGCCTTTGCCGAAATGGTAAAGGAAAAGGGATTAAACTTCAAATGGTATGCAAATGCCCGCGCAGACTATTTTGGCAGGGGTTACCTGAGTAGAGAATTCCTTTCCGAACTAAAACAAATCGGGCTAAACAGCATTGGTCTGGGTTTTGAATCGGGCTCAGAAAGAATTCTGCAAAAGCTGAGGAAAGAGATTACCTGCCAAGACATAATTAAAACCGCGGAATTACTGGATGAGGTCGGGTTGGGGGGCGAATTTTCCTGCATGATGGGGCTCCCGGATGAGTATGAGGACGATATGAAAGCGACCTTAAAGCTGATTCAGCAAATTATAGAGCGGGATTCGCGCTCGCACTTTATAATTTTAGGGCCGCAGGTTTTCCGGCCTTATCCCGGCTCAATGCTTTATCAGGAATGTCTCGGGTACGGGATGAAAGAGCCTTCCAGCCTTGAGGAATGGGCTGATAGCCCCTACCTTGCGCCTGAGTCCAACGTGATAGAAGCGGAGTTCTACCCCTGGATTCGCGTATCCGCCCGTCGTCTTAATGTATTTACTTTCTATGGCTGGTTGTGGGGAGCTAAATCGCGCTTCAAGCTAGTAAACAAGCTAGTCAGGCGAATTCTCAAATGGAGGTCTCGCAGCTATTCCTTCACAATGCCCTTCGAGATGAATGTTTACTATGGTCTGAAGAAGTTCAGGCTTTGGTCAAAAGCTAATATATTTCTTCGTCGCTACGGGGCAGAGTAATCTATCTATTAGAGATTACCAGAACATGAGAATAGGTATTTTAGGCGGAGGTCTAAGCGGGCTTACCCTGGCTAACCTGCTCCAGCCCGATTTTGAGGTGCTGGAAAAAAACGGGGAGTGCGGCGGGCTGTGCCGCACCCTGGTTGAAGACGGCTTTACCTTCGACTACGGGGGCTGTCATATCCTTTTCTCCAGGGACGAAGGGGCCCTCAATTTCCTCCTCGACCGGCTGGGGAAAAACAAGGTAAGAAACAGGAGGAACAGCAAGGTCTTCTATAAAGACCGTTATGTCAAGTATCCCTTTGAAAACGGCCTGTCTGACCTGTCTCAAGAAGATAACTTCGATTGCCTGTACCATTTCTGGCAGGCAATATCTAAAAAGGAAACGGCTGACCCGCCCAAGAATTTCAAGGAGTGGTGCCACCGGACTTTCGGGAAGGGCATCGCGGAGAAATACCTCGTTCCCTATAACGAAAAAATCTGGAAATACCCGCCGGAGGCGATGGACGTCAACTGGGTCCGCGATAGGGTCCCCCAACCGCCCATGGAAGACATCATCAAATCTTCCCTGGGCATTGAGACCGAGGGTTATACTCACCAGCTCTATTTCCATTACCCCCGGGCCGGCGGCATCCAGTCCGTGATAAAATCCCTGGAGAGGGGCATTGAAAATCGCATCATTACCAGTTTTAAAGTTACTTCCATCGCCCGGGACGGGCATAAATGGCTGGTGAGTAACGGCAGGATTACCAGAAAATTCGACCGCATCGTTTCGACCGTACCGATTTTCGCACTGGTCAAAGCCCTGGCGGGCGTTCCACCGGAGGTGAAGAACGCTGTCCGCCGGCTCAGGTACAACCGACTCATCACCGTGATGCTCGGGCTGGACATCCCTGAAATCAATGACTTTACCGCCGTCTATCTCCCCGAGCGGAAAGCGCTGCCTCACCGGCTGGGCTTTCTGTCCAACTTCAGCCGCGGCAACGCGCCCCCGGGTAAGTCCTCCATCCTGGCCGAGATTACCTGCCCGGCTAAAGCCGATGCCCTCTGGGAAACGCCGGATAATAAAGTGGCTGACCTGGTAATCAACGACCTTTGCCGGCTGGGTATCATTAACGATAAAAAACGGGTCTGCTATGCCGCCGTCCGGCGTTCGGATTACGCCTACGTTGTTTACGACCTGGATTATCGACGGAATACCGGCATCATCCGCAGTTACTTTAAAAAGCTGGGAATTACCCTTCTCGGGAGATTTTCCGAGTTCGAGTATCTCAACATGGACGCCTGCGTGCGCCGGGCGATGGAACGGGCCGCGGAGATCAATAATGGGCAATAACGCTTTTCATGTTTTACAGCTTTCGACAAGCCGGGCCGCTAACTACATGGGCGGTCCCGCGCTGACTATGCGGCTGCTGCTCAAGGCGAATGAGGCCGCCGGCGCGGACCGTCCCGCGATGTCCGCCGTCTTCAGCGACCGGGGGGTATCTTCGTACCGGGATTTCGACCGCCTGGCACCGGAAGATAAAACTATCCGTGGCGGCCTTTTCCTGCTTGCCCGCTTGTTAATGCTGACCATCGGCTTTTCGTTCCGTTTTTTCAAGGCCATCAGGAAAACCGACCCAGAAAAGAGCGTTCTCCACGCCCACGGGGTAACGCCGGCTTACCTGTGTTCCTGGCTATTCGGCAGGAAGCGCCCGCTGCTGCTAACTTTCCACGGCAAGGGAGGGCATGTCAGGGAGCCCCTGCGCCAATACCGTGGGCTGCGTTTCGCGGAGAGGTTCCTGCGGCACGTCGAGACCAGGGCGGTAAAACGGGCGAATGTAACTTGCTTTACCAGCCGGGGGGCGTATGAACTATTTAGTAGTGAATACCCGCAGCTGCTGCGGGACAAGGATGTAAGAATCGTCTACACCGGTGTGGACCTGCCGGAGCTGGACGCCGTGCGGGTCGAAGCCAATCTGCTAAAGAAATGCGGGGCACCCCCGGGGTCCTTCGTGGTGCTATGTATCGCCAAATTGATCGAGGACAAAGGAGTCGATACCCTGATTGAGGCTATTGCCCGGCTGCCGGAGAAAGTCCGTTCCAGGCTGTCCTGTCTTATCGTGGGGCGGGGACAAATGGAGGCGGAACTGAAATCGCTTATTAATCGAAAGGCGCTCCAGGACAGGATAAAATTACCCGGTTTCCTGCCGCGGGGTCAACTCCTCGGGCTGATGAAGTCGGTGGACCTTTTTGTGCTCCCGTCCCGAGTGTCCGTCTTCGATTACGCCCTGCTCGAGGCGGGCGCGATGAAATTACCCATAATCACTACCGCCATCGGAGGGAACCTGGAGATGTTCGACGGGGAAAGCGCTATCCTGGTGCCCCCGGATGACCCCCGGACGTTGGTGGAGTCTATCGCCAATATCGCTGCCGACCCTGCCCTGAAGAAACGGCTCGCGGAGAACGCTTACCAGCGCATTAGAAGTCGGTTTTCTCTGGAAAGCATGTTTGCGTCGTATTTGAATATCTATAAGGAAATGCTCGGGCTGGACGAGAGGGACAGCGCGGAAGAGTCGCGCGCTCTGAGCGGGGTGTCCAATTGAAAAAGGACTGGTATCAGGAAGGCTTCGGAAAGGCTGACTACCCGGAATTCTGGGAAATGCCGCGGGTCAAAGCCCTCATAAAAGTCTTTTCCCGCCTGGAGAGACCGGGGAAAATCCTGGACGTCGGCTGCGGGGACGGCGCCCTTACCCTGAAACTGAAAGAAGCATGTGCGGCAGGCGAAGCTTTCGGAATCGATATCTCCGAAAACGCCGCCCGACTGGCTTCGGAGAGGGGCATTAAAGCCATCTGCCTCGATATTGATAACGAGGAGTTCCGCAATGAAGATGATTTCTTTGACGTTATCTGCGTCAGCGAGGTATTCGAGCACCTCTTTGACCCCGATAGACTGCTCCGTAACTGTCTGAGAACGCTGAAGCCCGGCGGCACCCTCGTTTTAACCTCCCCTAACCTGTCCTGCTGGTACAACCGCCTGGCCCTCTTCCTCGGTTACCAGCCCTTCTATACCGGGGTCAGCCTGACGCACAACGTGGGGCATATGCGTGAACACGGGCTGATAGGCCATGACCATCTGCGGGTGGCGGCTTTCCGCGCCCTCAAGGAGCTAATAAGAGCGCACGGTTTTCACGTCGTGGAGGCATTCACGGTGCCGGCGGGGGGTGAGCCCTTCCCGGTGAATATGGTAAGCGCCGTTCTCCGGCGCATCTACCCGTCCTGCGGCATGACCAGCTTTATTATCGCGCGAAAATAATCAATGTAGAATAAATGTTTTTATTCACGGTTTCTTAACATATTTATCGCAACCGGTAAAGCAACAACCGTACAGGCGGCCAGCCAGGCGATGCCCACACCGTTGATGCCCAGCCGCGGCAGGAACAGGTAGCTTAGTAATAGCGTTATTATCATCATTATCATGGGTAAACCGATAACCACCGCAAGGTTCCTCTCCACCCTTTTCACCCCCAGGTAAATAACGTCAACGGCCAGAGGCAGGGAGGCCAC
>CAYXOZ010000002.1:0-15316 GCA_964467135.1 uncultured Dehalococcoidaceae bacterium | reverse complement strand
CCAGGCGATATAGAAGAAGGCGTTGTCTCCGGCGCCACGCAGGTTCAGCACCATAACGGGGAGCATTAGTCCCGGGGCCGTCAGGAAAAGCATGGAAAGGTAATTGGCGAGGGAGAATCGTAGCATTTTCTTGAGTATCCCGGCGTTAAAGGAGGGTGCCGGTCGGTAGCCGGCGGCGACCCGTGGCAGGAACAGGAAGACGGTAATCAGCAGCGCCAAGCCAAGGGACACGCTCCAGGAGGCAAAAATGCCGAAGGAGTGGAAGAGCGCTGCCAGCGGTATCGGCATGATAATTCTCAAAAGTCCGCAAATGAGGTTTTGGGTCAGGACAAAGCGGGTGCGGCGCACCGCGATAAAAGTCTCCTGGGTTATCGTCCAGAGGTTGGCCGAAATGGAAAAGAGCACAAAGGCGGCGAGATAGACCGGATTTTCCCTGAGGAAAAGCAGCTCCGGCGACCATACTCCCAGCCCGGCGGCGAATACAACGGCAGCTACTATCGAACACAGCACACCCACGGTGAAAACGGTATTTATCATAGAGCGGGATTTGCCGCCCGCGCCGGGCAGAAACCTGATCAACCCCACCCCCAGCCCCAGATAGGATAGGGCCGCCAGTAGTCCGGCTGCGCTTATAACGGCGGAGGCGATGCCGACATCCTCCGGGGGGTAAAACCTGGCGACTACTATCCAGAAGCCGAAGGTAAGGACGGCGCTGGCGGCGTTAGCCAGGATGAGATAAACGGCATTGGAATAGAGAGAAACTTGCCACAGCTGCGCTATCCTCTCGCGGGAGGTGGCCAGCCTGACTATTTCACCCAGGAAACCGCTGATTTGCAGACTCATCTGCTTTATCGGTGCCGGCAATTCGTTTGTCCCCTCACGTTTCGTGCCGCGTCCAGGCCCTCCAGTAGTCCAGTGTATCCGCGAGCGTTTTATCGATGCTGAACCGGTGTTTCCACCCCAGTTGAGAAAGTCTGGAGTTATCGCCAATCAAAGCGGGTTCATCGGAGGGGCGCCAGGCGCCGGGGTCCTCCCGCACGCTGACCGGTTTTGTGGACAGGGACAACAGCCCGTCCAGGATATCTTTTATGCGGCGGCCTTCCCCCGAGCAGATATTATAGACCTCGCCGGGTGTCCCTTTTTCCATGAGGAGCCACATGGCGCGGACGGCGTCCCGGACATCGACGAAATCACGGATGGGGCTCAGGTTGCCGACCTTTAGTATATCTCTTTGCCCGGCCTCTATCTCGGCGATGCCCCTGGCGAAATCGGAACAGGCGTCCGGTGTCTTCCTGGGGCCGATGACGAGGAAAGGGCGGACGCGGATTATCCTCATGCCGTAGCTACGCCAGTACAGATGAGCCAGCATGTCCTCGGCGCTTTTACTCACCCCGTAAGGGCTGGAGGGGGAAAGCCGGTGGTCTTCCTTTATCGGGGTATCTTCCGGGGCCGTCTGCCCGTATTCCGCGCTCGACCCGGCTATCTGTATCACGGGGTCGATGCCGGCTTTCCTGACGCTTTCAAGAAGATAGAGCGTCCCCAGGACATTTACCGTGAGCGTTTTCTCCGGGTCCTGCCATGACGGCACAATCAGGGTCTGGGCCGCCAGGTGAAAAATATAGTCGGGGGCGGTCTCGGCGACAATTGCCTCCAGTCGACTCCGTTCCAGGATATCGCACGTAAAGACGGTCAGCCTGTCTTTAAGGTGGTCGATATTGCCGCTGGCCCGGTGCGCCGTGCCGTATACGGTCAGCCCCTTTTCGAGGAGAAGCTCCGCCAGGTGGGAGCCGATGAAGCCACCGCAGCCGGTGATGAGGCATTTTCTCTTCTGCATGGTCTTGCCCGACGATTTCTTCATTCCGCATATTCCGCCGCTATTACTATTCTGGCTGCCAGCGAAGGTGAAAAACACATTACCCGGTCCATGGCGAGCATGGGCTGGTAAAACCAGGCTATTTTTCTGTTTGATTCTTGCACCGGGGCAGTAGCGGCGCCCAGGACACTAAAGCCGTTGACCTGCAACAGGCCTTTCAGCGCCCTGAGTGTATAGAGACGGAGGTGTTCACTGCCTCCGTCTTCTCCCCCGTATGCCAGAAAGCGCGGCCGGCCCACGTCATGGTAAAAGCTTGTCCCGCTCCCCAACGGCTGCCAGCCTAAAAGCAACGCCAAACGATTGAACCAGGAGCCGAGGTTGGGGGTGGTCAGAACCAGCACCCCACCCCTGACCAGCGTCCGGTGGATTTCCCCTAGCAGGCGGTCCGGGTCAAGTACGTGCTCGATGACTTCACCGGCAAAAACGGCATCGAAATATTTCTCTTTAAAAGGCAGTTCTTCCTGATTGCAGTCAATCCGGCATGCCTTGACTCCCTGCGCCAGCGCCGACTCCACATTTGGTCCGGCGATATCTATCCCGTAAACCTCCCTGATTCCGAGGGACTGACCCAGGAAAGCCGTGATGGTCCCTGAGCCACACCCTATGTCCAGGAGTCGCGCCCTGGTTTTTAAGTGCCTCTGGAAAAGTCCGGCCGCTTTCAGAACTCTCGGCGGCATACGCGCTTCGGATTGGGGCTGTCCGGCTAATCCCTCATAATAGTTACGCAGGTTCATGCGTTTCGCTCGATACGATAATGGCGGGATGGTATCACCGCAGGCTCACCGCGCGGCCGGAGGCAGCTGATTCGTATACGGCGTTGGCCAGCTTGAGTGCGGCGAGTCCGTCGTAGCCGTTGCCGAGGGGCTCCCGGTTCTCGTTAATGGCAGCCGCGAACTCCTTCCATTCCTCGTACCAGGAGCGGTCCCCGCCGCGGAACTCGGTAATTTCTTTTTTGAAGGGCTCGAAGAAAGCCCTCTTGCCGAGGGTCACTTTCTCCGTCCCGTAGCCGCCGCCCAGCCCTTCCACCAGGATATAGCCGTCCCGACCGTACAGCTCGAACGAGAAAATGTTGATCCACTGGGTCAGGCTGGAGTGGAGCGATGCTATTTGCCCTTTGTTGGTGCGGAAAAGGGCGAAGCCGTTGTCCTCCAGGGGCGCGATATTCCAGTACCGAGTGGAGATAAAGCCGGTGACCTCGGTGAAATCTCCGAGGAACCAGCGGAATAGGTCGATGGCGTGGATGCCCTGCTCCATAAGCTGCCCGCCGCTCACGATGGCCGGGTCGGCCCGCCATTCTTTTTCGTAGCCGGGGCGCCCGCCGATGCCGTAGCGGCAGCGGATAAAATCCAGCTCGCCGATGGCCTCTTGAGCAAACCACTCGCGGGCTTTTTGTATCCCGGGGTGATGGCGGTGGTTGAACCCGCACTTCAAAACGACCCGCTTGTCCCGGGCGACCTTGAGCATTTCTTCAGCCTCGGCGATGGTCCTGGTCAGCGGCTTTTCGCAGAGGACATGCTTGCCGTTTTTCATGGCGGCGATGCTCATCCGGGCGTGGAGGTGGGGCGGCGTGCAGACCATGACCGCGTCCACGTCCTCCCTGTCGACGACCTCCCGCCAGTCGCCGGTAGCACGGCAGCCCATGGCCGCCGCCAGCTGCTCCGCCACTGTCTGGTGTTCCGCCGCGATGATAACCAGCTCGGTCCCGGGGAACTGTTTAAGTACCGGGGCGCGGCGGCCGCCCTGGAGTCCGGCGCCGATTAAGCCCACTCTCATGTTTTTGCCTTCTTTATCAACAACTGTTCCTTCAAACCCGTACCCACTCCAGAGTAGATAAAGCCTTTTTTACCGAGCTGCCGGTCGTACATCATGTTTTTAGTGTCGATGATAACGGGCCTCCGCATTAAAGCCTTGAGGCGCTCGAAATCGAGGTCCCGGAACTCGGGCCACTCGGTGACAAGCACCAGGGCGTCGGCGTCCGTGGCTACTTCGTCAGTGTCCGGATAAAACTCGAACTCCCGGTGCTGCTTCAGTTCTGCCAGGTCAGCCCTAGGGTCGCAGGCTTTTACCCTGGCGCCGCCGCGGCAAAGGTCTCTAATGATTTCCAGGGCCGCCGAGCGACGCAGCGTGCTGGTGCCGACCTTGTACGTCAGCCCGAGGATGCCCACCGTTAAGCCCTCTACCGACCCGAATATATTCTCCAGCTTTTTTATTACCAGCCGGTTCTGCTCTTTGTTTATCGCCAATACCGCGTCGACGAGGCGTGTGTCATAGTCGTGTCTGTCCCCTAGCTTTCTGAGGATGTTTAAGTCCCTCGCCAGGGTCCCGCCAGCAAAGCCGAGCCCTGGTAGTAAAGGGAGCCCCGGGCCTATTCTCGACTCCGTTTTCAGGGCTGCCGCCACTTTGAGGGCATCTGCCCCCGCCTCGTCGCACAGGTTAGCCAGCTCGTTAGCGAAGCTGATAGTGGTTGCGAGAAAGGCGTTGATGGCGTGCTTGGTCATCTCGGCCGATTTCAGGTCCATGCGGAGCTTGGGGGCGAGGATAACGCCGAAGAGTTTTTCCACCGAGTCCAGAGTGGCTTCGCTGTCCGCCCCGATGACGATTCTCTCCTGGTTCTTGAAATAGTCGATAGCCTTCCCCAGCCGCAGGTTCTCCGGGCTATAGGCGATATCGAAAACGAGCGACGGGTTCTTTTCTTTAATAAGCGCTTTGATGCGGTGGCACGTGCCGACCGGCACCTGGCTGCCGATAACGAGCATCGATTCATCTTCAAGACACGTCGCCAGTTCTTCGGCGGTACTCAGGACCGAAGACAAATCCACCTCATCGTTATCGTCCACCGGTGTATCAATAGTCACGAGGACGTAACGGGCGCCCTTTACCGCTAGACGCAAATCCGTGGTGAAAGTGAGTCTCTCCACTTTAGTATTCCCCGCAATGAGTTCAGCCAGGCCGGGTTCGTAAAGCGGCGGGATGCCCCGGGTCAGGTTCTCGACCCTGGTACGGTCGCTATCGACCCCGATAACGCTATACCCCAGGTCCGCCAGGCAGGCCGCGTAGACCGACCCCAGATGCCAGAGTCCGATGACACATATTTTTTCTTCCGGCAAGGCAATCCTCTCTATTTGTCTGCGTCGATGAGTCGCCTCGCGGCGATGCGCACGGCCTCGGCTGAGGTATGGCGGGCGCTCCAGCCCAACTTTTTCATCTTACCCAGGTCGTACCAGACGTAGGGAGCGTCGCCGGGCCAGCCCCTCGCCCCGCCGGTGTATTTAAATTTCACCTTACTCAAATCCATCTCCTCCACAACGATTCTGGCGATTTCCTTGACCGTTACCGTGGACGCGCCGCCAAGGTTAAAGACGTCGCAGCGCTGTTTTGACTTCGTGAAAGCCCACGCCATACCGTCCAGGCAGTCCTCGATGAGGAAATAGTTCTTTTGCTGGTTGCCGTCCCCCAGGACCTCGAGCTCACGCGGGTTTTTCTTCAGCTTGATGATGAAATCGCGGATGACGCCGTGTCCCATCCTGGTCCCCAGGACGTTGCCGAACCGGAACACCCACGCGTGGATGCCGAAAAGATGCGAATAGGCGCTAAGCAAGCCTTCGCACGCAAGCTTGGAGGCGCCGTAGAGAGATATGGGCAGGAGGGGGCCGTGGGTCTCCGCCAGCGCCAGCAGGGGTACGTCCCCGTAGACTGTGGAACTGGAGGAGAAAAGGATTTTATCTATCTTGTTCCGGCGCATCGCCTCGAGCACGTTGCGCGTGACGGTGGTGCCGTTCTTTAAGTCGAGGTCGGTGTTTTTATTGCCGCCCGGGATATCGCTGTTGGCCGCGAGGTGCCAGACCACTTCGTGGCCGACCATAGCGCTTGTCAGTGTGTCCTGGTCGAGGGCGTCGGCATGGTGGAAGAGGAATTTTTTCTTTTTCAGGTGCGGCGCGATATTCGCCTTTTTACCGGCGGACAGGTTATCGTAGACGGTCACCTCGTTGCCGTCCGCCAGCAGGCTGTCCACGAGATGGCTCCCGATAAACCCCGCCCCGCCCGTGACGAAATGCCGGGTGAACCCGCTGGACTTCACCATACTTAACATTCCTTTCCCTGAGTTATAATTTTCTGGCCGCTATCGCCGTTCTGGAAAGGTAGCCGGAGTATCCCAGCGCTACGAAAAGCAAAGCAATTACCGCGACCGATAGCCGACGCCAGGCGATAACGGGATTTATAAAGAAATCACGGAAAATGCGGGGGAAAAGCCCGGTCAGGATGCGCCCCAGGAGCCCGTATTCGGCGTTGAGCAGCCTGGCGCCGCAGCTTTGTCGGCAGGTCCGCCGGAACATCGCTTTGGTATAGCCCTCCCAGTAAGCCCTCCGGGCGATAAACGCGGCACTGATTCTATATTTGTAGACCCGGTGGCTCACCCTGGCGCGCGGATTAAAGAGCAGGCGTTTGCCCGTTCTTTCTCTTACTCTGATAGAAAGCTCGGTCTCATCGCCGACAAGCTCGTGTTTGCCGGTCTCGCCGCCGCCCCGGGCGCCCAGGTGGTTCAGGAAGAGCCCCCCTTTCTCAAAAGCCTCCCTCCGGAACGACATGTTGGTGCCGTAGACGTTCCTGACCTCCGCCGTCCGGTTGAGGCCGGAGAAGCCGGAACAACTGAGTATCCAGTCGAACTCACGGGGGAACCAGGTGATGCCACCGTCCTCCCACCGGGGTGAAATCGGGCCGGTGACACCGATGACGGAACTGTCTTCGTAGGTCTTTACCGTTTGCTCCGCCCAGTCGGGAAAGAGCAGGGCGTCGTCGTCGACGAAGGCGATGATGTCACCTTTCGACTCTTTGATACCCGTATTCCTGGCGGAGGACAAGCCGGTCTCGCCGTTATTGTTGAAGATGACCTTCACCGGGTGCAGGGTGTTCTTCGCAGCGTACTCCTTCACGCGGTCGAACAGCTCCGCCGACTTCTCCACCACGACGACGGTCTCGATGCGGGGATAGCTCTGCTCCCTGATGCTGTCCAGGAGCTCGAGGATGTCCCTGAGCCGGCGCGGAGTGTAGGCGCTGACCACGATGGACAGGAGCGGCAGCTCAGTCATAGAGGCTCTCCCTGACGACTGCCGTCCGGTCGGTAAGACCCGTTTTGATTATTGAACATCCTGCCGGCACGGTGGAACTCCTTCGGACCCGAATGCTCTAGCGGAACGGATGTTGCGTTTGTTGAGTATCTTATCTATAATATGCCATTTGTCATATTTTGTCAATATATTGTCAATTAGTCAGCATAGTTTATAGTAAATACGGGTTCCATTTGACCGATGGCAAGCCTTACGCCGCCGGTTTTCGGCACTCCACGAAGAAGTGAGTGGCTAGAGGTTCAGGCAGCGAGATATTCAGCGGGTGTGAAAACGGCAGGTCCCTGTTCAGTATGCTGGCCAGCGTCCCGGAAATACGCGTGAGAAACGGGAAATAGAGCCCGAACTTGCGACCCTCCACGACCTCGAAACCGGCGTCTTCGAGGAGTTTTACCAGTCCCTGAAAGCTGAAGAGGCGCAGGTGCTCCGGTTCCCGGCCGCTGATTCCCTTTCCGTTGGGGACGGTGAACAGGGCGGTGCCGCCGGGCTTTAGCGTACGGAAACACTCGCGGGCGACCCCGTCTTTTTCGATATGTTCCAGAGCTTCGAGGCAGGCCAGGTAGTCGAAAGTGTCCGACTTAAAAGGGAGGCTCCGGATGTCCCCGAGGTAAAAGTTGATATCCGGATACTGTTTCTTGGTTCTTTTCAGCGCTTCCGGCGCGATGTCGATGCCGTGCAGTTCCCGGCCTTCCGGGTTCAGCCGGGCCAGCAGGGGCGCCCGCCCGCAGCCCACGTCGATAACCCTCCCGGCGTTGATTTTCCGGGCTACCGTCTCATAGAGATGCCCCTCGCCGTAGTTCACGGGACTGGCTCCCGTCTCCGACCTCAGAGCGTAGACCCGGGCGGGGTCGGCACGCAGTCCTTCTTTCAGGCATTTTTCGCAAAGGCCCCCGTGGAGAAGCTCGTAGTTGAGCATCATCCGGCCGCAGTCGAGGCACCGGGTGTAGTAGGTGATGCCGCGCAGCCGGGCGTAAATCAGGAACGGTACTAAAAAGAACAGCCCTTCCACCCGGCTGAGCCAGTACCACATCCTAGCGTATCCTCTGCTCAAGCCGATGCTTGTAAAGCCGGACAAAGCCGTTATCGTATATTTTATCGTTCTGCTCGAGCCGATTTATAAACTCTATCCATTCAGGGTCATCTTCCTCGATGATGATGGTAGGACCGTAGGAATGGCGCAGTCGCTGGGATACCACGAAGATAACGTTCTTCGCGGTCGACTTCTCAAAATCTTCTACGAGAGGGTCCATCGCCTGCCAGAAGCCTTGCTTGCCCTCGGCGACGTCAGGTCCCGGCCAGAGGACTTTAAATTGGGCATCTGGAACATAGTAGCTGTAAAAAGTGACGGTGAACGGCGTTGAATAGAGCAACAATTCCCCGTCCCCGTAATTATCTCGCAGGAATTCACCGGCGTCGTTTTCCTGCGTGTATATCGGATGACTGAGGACCCGGCTGGCAGTAGCTAAAAAGGAGGGCAGAGACAGGAGAAAGACCAGGATAATCAACAGGCTGAAGCCGTTCTTCCTGAGCCAGCTTGCCGGTTTCTGCATTTTTTCCACAAGCCTGGAGTCCCCGGCGGGGCGGACCAGGAAACGCAGTACCATCGGGACGAAGAAGAAGGGGGCGTAAAGGAAAAAACGCCCGGTTTGCTCTCCGCCCGGCGAGAGGAGAAAAGCGACCGGCGTAAAGACAACAACCCCCCATATCCCCCCGGTTTCCAGTGTCTCCATCGGGTCGAGCTTCCTTATCCTGAACAGGTTCCGGATACTCAGCACGCCTCCGACGCCGAAGATGAGAGCCAGCCAGAGGAGCTTGGTCACACTCGCCCACCAAGGGGCGCCTGCGCCGACAAATACCGCGCCCAGCTCGAGGACCATGGAAAACCTGTTTTTGGGTCCGCCGGCGGCCGTAGCCTCAGGCGCCGTCGTGGGGACGGTTGATGGTTCGATAACCGCCGTAGGTTGGGTAATTGCGGTCACCGGGGGCCCGGTAACCGGGGCAGGAGGAGGCTCGGAAATGACGGTAGGAACAGCCGCGGGTTCGGTTATCGAGGGGGGCGGGGGTGCGGTAAGGGCATTGGTCAAACCCTGGACCATACTCCTGAAGTTGGTGTTGGCGTAAGATACCTGCCAGACGATGAACGTCACGAAGACGAGAATAATTACGACAAGCGGCACCAGGCTTGATCTGTTTATCCTTTGTATCACATATATTGCGGCGAGAATAAAGAGAAACATCACCGAGGTGGGGAGATAGCTCATCGTGAGACCGGCGAAAAATACCACGAACAGGAGAGTAAACAATACCCAGTGCATCTTTTGCTCGCGCCAGGCAAGGAGAAGGAGCAGGGCGACATATAAAAGCTGGGCCAGGTTACCCGGCCAGAAGCTCTTTTCCGAAGAAGCAATCAGGGGGCATCCCAGGAACAGGAACAACACGCCGAGAGAGGCAATGCGGCTGTCTTTCAATAAACGGAAAAACAGGAGATATGACAGCACGGTGAAGATAACGCTGCTGAAAAACATATAGCCGAGTCTGGACTCAAAAACCCCCAGGCCCGTCACCCGGGAGATGGATGCCAGCAGCAGGTGAAACGCCGGGAACTCGAAATAGTTGAAAACGGGATGGGCAACCCCTATCCTGCCTGTTTCCAGGATATATTTCACATGCCCCATCTGCCAGAGCTCGTCGGGGTGACCGCCGTAGGGAGCGTTCACGATCCAGATGCCGACCATGCCCAGGGCGAAGAGGGAAAGCAGACCCGCTCTTTGCCATTCACCCGTATCGTTTTTAGAGAACAATAAGAGGAAAAGGACGGCCATCCAGATATAGAAAATAACGGCGAAGAGCGGCAGCAGGTTGCCGAAAGCGTCGACCGACTCCAGGGGCCGGTATTCGTAATGCATGGCGACGGGGAAGAGGACGATGCCCGCCGTCAGCGATACGGACAAAACCAGCAGCCAGCGCCGTATCAGGGGGCTGAGCTGTGGTGTACCGAAGGCGGGCATTTATCTCTCACTGCTCCACAAGATAACCACTCCGGACAGTCCAGTCTTCCAGTTGAACCCCTTAATGCATTTATATAACCGGCTAATAATCACTTGCTCCTAACTGCTTCTGGCGAAGACAAATAACTGATTTTGTCGATGCCAGCCCAATCGCTCATAACTTTTACAAATTAGACCGGCGGCTCTTCCCATAGCACAAAGCGTTTCTCGATTATATATTCTGACGTGGGGATGCACAGGGGTATCTTTCAGGGTCTCCCATGCCCCCTCGAAAAGCTTTGAAGCTAAATCACCCATCCGGGTGGGAGTGCTGATTATCAGGAGCGTATGATCACGCATCAGGTGTCGACATTGACTCAAAACGAGGTCGGGGCTTTTAAGGTGTTCTATTACAGCCAGAAGCACGATGCTGCTAAATGAGTCTTTAGAGAAATCCGGAAGCATATCCTTGTCCAAGTCAAGGCAATAAAAAGCATGTTGTGGACGCTGAACTTTTAAGCGGGTGATATTTTCCCGGTCAACATCAATACCTGCGTAGGAAGCTCCCTCTTCCAGAAAGGAAATCAACGTCCCGCCGCCACAGCCTATGTCAAGAACGCTTGTCCCCAGATAAGGCTTAACATGGCGAAATTTGTAATCATAGTCCACCAGATGACTGAATATCCACCTTGCTATATGGCTAGAAGCAGCGCGTATCGTCATTAAACTTCCATACTTCCCTTCGCAACGGTAAACTTTGGAAAACTTTTCCCCATTTTCCCGGTAGTCGCCGGGACTATTTCTCCACTTTTGTCCCCGTAATGAGCAGGTCGGCGCCGTTGAAAGGGCGGGGCAGCACTAAACAGGCCGCGGAAAAAACAAGCTGGCGCAAACGGGCCAGCACGTGTACCAGCCGCAGGCTCAGGGCTGATGTCCGGTTTAAAGTCTTCCTGGGCAGAGGCGGTAGTCCGCCGAAATAGTGCGAACTTACTTGAAGTCCCCCTATCCCCTGCCGCTCCATGACCTCGGTATAAATTTCGTGCGTGTGCAGGGTCTCGTTCGGCGTATCCGCCCCCAGCTTTACCAGCCAGAACTTGAACCAGTTTTCCAGCCGGTTGCTCAGTCGCACCGCCAGGTTGGAGCCGTTAGGTTCGATGAGGACCATCCTCCCGCCGGGTTTCAGGACCCGCGTCAGCTCGGCGACCGCGGCGTTGTTGTCCGGGAAATGGTGCAGCGTGTAGGCGCAAAAGCACACGTCGAAACTTTCGGCTCTGAAAGGCAGCGTCTCGAGGTCGCCGGTGACCGGCAAAAAAGCCAGCCCTTTCCCGGCGGCACGCCGCCGCGCCAGCTCCAGCGTCTTTTGGGAGATGTCCAGGCCCACTACCCGGTAACCCTGTTCCGCCAGGATTAATCCGTAAGTCCCCGGCCCGCACCCGGCGTCGAGGATAAGCTGGTTTTTCGATAGAATCGACCGCAGCAGTCCCACCGTTTTCCGCCGGACTTGGTGTTGCGCCGCGGAGTCTTCCCAGGTGTCCTCCGTCACCTCTCTCTCGGACAGCCGGATTTCCGCCTGTTTGTCCTGCTTTTTCGCCTGATTTCCATAAACCGTGAGGAACCTCTCCGCGATTATTGACGTGGCAAATTTTTCCTGGACGATTTCCCGCCCGCGCGCGCCCATCCGCTCAGCTTCCGCCGGGTTATCCAGTAAATACATAATTTTTTCGGCTATCGGCCTCTCGTTTCCCGCCGCTACGATAAAGCCGCTCCGTCCGTCCTCGACCTGGTCCGGTATACCACCGACCCCGGTGGCGATTATCGGCTTGCCGCAGGCCATGGCCTCGGTCACCGCCGTGGGAAGTCCTTCGGCCAGGCTCGAGAGCACAAACAGGTCGCATGACGCATAGAGTCGGCGCAAATCATCGACCGGCACGGCGCCCGCCATCCTGACGGTCTCTTTCAGTCCCCGCTCGCTAATCATTCCGGCTATCCCGGCGGCATAAGCGCTTATCCCCGGTCGGTTGAACTCCCCGGTGGGGCCTACCAATAAAAACAGGGTGTCCCGGCGACCGGACGCGTTGATGACGATGTCGGCCGCTTTTACCAGGTGCTCGAGGCCTTTATCCGGAACAATCCGGCCGACGAAGAGGACGACCTTCTTCCCCTCGAGCCCGTATTTGACCCCTACCCCACCCGATTCGAGTCCCGGGTTAAAGCCGACGATATCCTGGCCGTAGGGGATGACCGTCACTTTTTCCGGACTGACCCCGGTCCTTTCGATGAGCTTTTTCCGCATTATCCCGGCGGGCACGGTCACCTCTTTTACTCGCTTCGCCAGCCATCTCAGGGGCAACAGCGTCACCCTGTCCTGGAAAGGTAGGGGCTCTTTGGTGACCCGATTCGAATGCGATGTAAAGAGCAGCTTCGACCTTATCTGGCGGTTTAGCATAACCAGCGCCAGGGCGCCCGGCACAATATGTGCGTGGACGGCGTCAACGTCACCGGCATCTTTGAGATACCCGTTAACCCGGATAGCAAAAGCGAGCTGGTTGAGTCCCTGGCTGACTAACGCTAGGAAATTGGCGAGTCCGCCGGGCCGTTTGACCGCGATGAAGTCGAACCGGGGGGCGTATAGCCGGACAATCCTGACACCGCCGATGTATGCCGCGGCGGGGTCGTTACGTGCGTACTTCCTGTCGAGGATGGTGACGTCGTGCCCCATCCTAGTGAGCTCCCGCGAAAGGTTGAGGATAAAGGTCTCGATGCCCCCGCCTCTATCCACCGGTATCCTTGTCTCGCCGCCGGCTACCTGTATGATTTTCATCGACTTCAAACGTAAGGAACGAGAATAAGGCTATACATATACTTTATGGGAGGACTGTTATTTTGTCAAGTGGCAAATTTTTCCCCTATAATGCCACCATCTACCTTGAATAATGACAACTGATGAGCTATAATTAGTCATAAAATATGTCAAATGTAGCGATGGCGTGAATCATGAACATAGCCAAACTCGTCCGGTCCGACTACCTTAAACTGGTACCGATTCTGGGACTGGCTTTTTACCTCGCTTTTATTCCGCACCAGAATTATCCTTACCCGGTGCACCTCGACGAGTGGATTCATCTGTCCTGCGCCGACGAGGTCATCAAGGAAGGGCACGCCCTGAGTCTTGCCGACCCTTTTTCCGGGGGGGCGCCTATTACGAACCAGCGCCTTGAGGTGGGTTTCCACCTGTTCCTGGCGGTCTTCCGCCAGATAAGCGGCGTTTCCTGGCTGACCATATTCAGGTATCTCCCCGGCCTCATCTTTGTGGTTACCGTCCTTTCGGCTTACGTCCTGGGCCGGCGGTTGGGTTTCGGGTGGGAGGCCGCCCTGCTGACCTGCCTGGTCCCCACGACCATCGGGATCCTGGGGCCGGGTTTCCTGGTGCCGGTAGCCCTGGGGCTGCTTTTCATTCCGCTGTGTCTCTTCACGGCGTTTCACTTCCGCCATTGGGGCGCCTACGTCGCGCTGTCCGCGTTTACGCTTTTCCTGCTCGCCATGCATTCCGCCACGGCTATAGGAATGATTACTATCCTTATTCCTTACATCATACTTAACTTAAGAGGCAACCTCCTGCACGGCGTTGCGATGACGGCCGCCCTAGCTGTCCCCTGCCTGATAGCCCTGCCATGGCTGTCCGAGATGCTGGTTTTTCCCGCCGCCAGAGAACTGCTGGTCCAGACTAATGGCCTCGTGCCTTATGTCAACGTGCCGCGCATTATCCCCATTTACGGTTACCTCCCCATTCTGCTCTGCACCTTCGGCTGCGTCATTTCAGTCGTCAAGGGCGACCGGGAAAAATACGGCCTGGTATTCGGGCTGCTGGGGCTGCTGGTCCTGCTGGCCCTGTTTTTCAAAACGGGCTACGGCATCGGCATGATGTATTACCGCGGCCTCCAGTTCATGATGCTGATGATGAGCATCGTGGCCGGGTTAGGCCTTGGGGCCGTCAAGGACTTCCGGATACCGGCTCAAATAGCGGAACGCTTTCGCCTGCCTGTCCTTTTACGGTATTTGGGTTATACGTCGTGTCTCGTCCTCGTCGTCGGTATTCTATACACCGCCGTCCCGGTCCGGCAGCATATCGGCTACTATCACATGATCGACGACCAGGACTACCAAGCTTTCGTCTGGATCAGGGATAACCTGGACGAAGGCTACGGCAAAGCTATTCTCGACCCCCTGAAGGGTACGCCGTTCACCGCCATTACCGGGAAAAACGTTTATGCCTGGCTGGGCGCGTACCCTGTCGAAAGCGATGTAAAAGCCTACGGATTCCTCGGCGGTAACAGCGCTGACACGGCCTTCTTAAGGGACAACCATATATCGATTGTGTATTCTCGGCAGAGCGTTACCAATCCCGCCCTCACGGAGGTGAGGCAATATGTCTACCTGCTCAAGGAGTCGGGACAGTGATGCAGCCGGAGAGCCGGGTGAAAACGGGGTCGTGGGGAGGACCATGATGCGTGTCAGGCTGGGAAACGGGCTCCTGTCGCTGCTCGCCCTCGTTGTGGCGCTGGGTGTCGTTATCTATTTTTTACCCGGCGGCGCGGCCCGCCTTGTGCTCGGTCTCCCTTTCGTGCTCCTTTTCCCCGGTTACGCTTTGACGCTGGCGTTGTTCCCGGCCGGCCGGAGCCTTACCGGATTGACCAGGCTGGCGCTGAGCATCGTCACGAGCATCACCGCCGGGGTCTTGCTGGGTCTTGTCCTGAACTACACGCCATGGGGGCTCACGGTGGCATCGACTCTGGCGGCCGGGGTTGTTTTCATCGCGGCTGCCTTGGTCATCGCCGCGCTGCGGCAACAGAGGCTGCCTGTAACCGACCGCTTCTCTATCGAATTTTCCCTGTCGTGGCGCCGCTGGAGCGCCGGTGTGAAGACTTTCGCGGTGGTCCTGGTCCTGGTTGTCCTGGGGACGGTGGGGGCGACGGCTTGCCTGCTGGCTAATCCCGACCCGGGACAGAAGTACACCGAGTTCTTTATCCCTGCGGGGCCCGGAGAGGTAGTCGCCGGGCAGGAGGCGGTCATAGAGCTGGTTATCGTCAATCACGAAGACGCGCCGGTCGATTACCGGGTCGAGGTCAACTTGGATGGCGACGTGTTTGGCGGGATGGACGTCGTCGCCCTGAAAAACGACGAGAGATGGGAGGGCAGTTTTGCTTTCGTGCCTCCGGCGCCGGGACCCGCCCGGGCGCTGGAGTTTGTCCTGTATAAAAACGGCAGGGTCGACTCCGGCGTGTCGCCGCTGCGTCTATATGTCGACGTCGCTGAGAAGCCTTGACACGTTATTT
>CAYXOZ010000001.1:30513-31789 GCA_964467135.1 uncultured Dehalococcoidaceae bacterium | reverse complement strand
GGGTCGGCTTTGTTCATGCCGACATTGCAGGAGAAAACAGTGACGTCGAAATACGGCGCGAAGGGGGTTTCCGGCCAGAGGTCCGGCACATCGGGGCTGCAATCGGTAATAAGGCCGGTACGGTATCCATTGGTCTTTAAATAAGATAGTACCTCGATGGCTCCGTCTCTTGGAGTGGTAATATAACGCTTCGTCATCGATATAGAGATATCGGCGGCACGGTCAAGCAAGTCATGCGGAACCTCAAGAGAAAGCTGACGGGAGACATGCCGTATGAACGCCTGAAAGCTCGGGAAAACGCCGGTGCCCAGTCCCCCGGACTGCTCGAACCATATGCGCACGAAATCATCTACCGGCGCGGACACCGCGGCGGCAACTTTTTTAGCTTCTTCAACATATTCCGACCAGGGGGCGTAAGATATCAGTGTTCCCCCAAGGTCGAAGATGACGGCCTTAATCTTCTTATTTATGGAAATTCCTCATATCTAAAGTGTGCTGGAGATAATCGCTCCGGCGATATAGGCGATAACCCACCACCCGTAGGCGACGCGGGTATAGAGATGAAGGGGGCGCGGCACCGGGCCGCTGCCGTTTTTCCGCCAGTGCCGCCATATCAGGATGGCATCCACGAGCATCGCCAGCAGGGCAGTATAGCCAATAATACCGTGAACGGTGATAGGGATATTACCGGAATTTATAATCATCAACGTGGTGGAAGTGATATCGAGGAGTACGCCTACTGTTAAGAAGAAAAGGACGAGCCGGGTGACAGCGTGCTTCCTCTGCTCGGTAATCGCCCCGACAGAGTAAAATACGAGGGCGACGGAGACGACAATTACGGCCCTGATAAGACCGGGATTCATGATGGCCTCCTTGCGGACTTTACATAACCTTATGATAGTAAAAAAATACTAAAAAATAATCAGTTGATAGCACGACGACCCGTCGACGGAGATTTACGCCTGCTTCCAGATCTGGCCGCCTTCCGGCAGGATGAAGAGGTCTTCCCCGGCCAGCTTAGCAAGCAAGGTATTCTTGAGGGCAGGCACGGGGACGCGTATCTGGTGCATGCTGTCCCGCTCTCTAATCGTCGCCATGTGGTCCTCGAGCGACTGGAAGTCGATAGTAACGCAGTAGGGAGTGCCGAGCTCGTCCTGGCGCCGATAACGCCGGCCGATGCTCTGGGTATCGTCATACTGGGTGGTAAAGCAGGGCCTCAGGTCGTTATAGACATCCCGGGCAAACGCCGCCAGGTTCTCCTTACGACTCAGCGGCA
>CAYXOZ010000001.1:12917-30413 GCA_964467135.1 uncultured Dehalococcoidaceae bacterium | reverse complement strand
TACCAGTTGAACCGCTCCTCAACCCAGTAGTCGAACCATTTTTCGTCCGTGCCCGGCTTGACGAAATATTCGAACTCCATCATCTCGAACTCGCGACTCCGGAAGATAAAGTTGCCGGTGGTGATTTCGTTACGGAAAGCTTTGCCCTGCTGGGCGATACCAAAGGGCAGGCGTTTGCGGCTGGTATTCAGGGCGTTGGCGAAGTTGACGAACATGCCCTGCGCCGTCTCCGGCCGCAGGTAGACGGTGCTCGCTTCTTCTTCAACAGGCCCGATGAATGTCTTGAACATCGTGTTAAACATGCGCTCCTCGGTAAGCTCGCCGCCGCAAGAAGGACATTTGTTTTCGATGAGGTCATCGGCTTTCCACCTGAGGTGGCATCCCTTACACTCCACGAGGGGGTCGGAAAAGCTGGTCAAGTGCCCGCTGGCTTCCCAGACCCTGGGGTTCATCAGTATGCTGGTGTCCATCCCGATAATGTCATCACGCTCCTGCACGATACTCCGCCACCAGGCGTCTTTAACGTTCCGCTTGAGCTCCACCCCCACAGGGCCGTAGTCCCAACAGCCGGACAGTCCCCCGTAAATATCGCTGCTGGGGAAAATAAAGCCCCGCCGCTGGCAGAGCGACACGAGCTTTTCCATACTGACTTTTCTTTCGGCTTTATCCGGCATTGACATCACTCCGGCGGGCACCGGCGCGCTGGCGGCGGGCCTCCCGTATGAACTTAATGAAGAATAATCCCAGCGCGACCCCGCCCAGGGCCATAACGATTACGGCGATTACCCACACGGGTATCAGCCTTATTTGGTAAGCATTGTAAAGGAAAATATCCAGCATTGTAAAGGTAAGTATAACCTGGGGCAGGGCAAGCATATTGCCCATCACCGGCAGGGCTTGCCTCATCACCAGGCTCTCCGCCGGCCAGTAGCGGGCGCCTAAAAGGACTACCCTGGCGACGAGAAAGGCGAGGAGGGTAAAAAACAACTGCGGCAGCAGCATCCAGGCAAGAAAAGCGCCACGACTTAACCACTTATCCGGCAGGTCGCCCTGAAAATGATAGGCCAGCTGCGCCGGCAACATCGAGAAAAAAACAGCGGCCAGGACTACCGAGACAAAGAGGAGCGCCAGCGGCAGGACGATAAAGGTCCAGCGGAACGTTATTTTGTTTTCCGGGAGAGCGGCGTTAATGGCGACCACCTGCCTTAAAGCTATTGATTCTCTAGATTAACAGCTTTTAAGTTCAGGTGTCAAAAATATATGTACTGTTTGCATGTGGTTGATTCTTTATACTCACCCCCTTTATCCCCCTCTCAAACAGCTTTATTCATATACAGCCTATCATCGTTTGTTTGAGAGGGGGAGGAATAGAAGAGGGGCTTCGCCCCTCTTAAACGCCACGTTTTATACAAGGGAGTAGCTCGCCGAGAGGGGCACCAACCCCTCTTAATAACACTTCCCCTCTCCGGCCATAAATATCTTTGAAAACCGCTCAATGTATCCGGCCGGAGAGGGGATACAGGGGTGAGGTCAGTACGAACAACCAAAAGCAAACAGAAACAATATAAACGGGGATTAAAAGTCGAAGAAACCATCGCCAAGGTTCCCGCTATTGGAGTAGCCCCGGCTCTCCCAATAACCCCGGTAGTTTACATCGTCGGAAAGCTCAATCTTAGTTATCCACTTTATCCACTTATAGCCCCACTTGCTTTCCGCCACGAGCTGGAAGGGGTAACCCCTTTCCGGAGGGATAGTGACCTCGTTCATTTTGTAAGCCATGAGTATGGGATTATCCATGATGTACTCGATGGGGAAGGAAGTGGTGTAGCCGTCGTAAGCATGGAAGATGACCGTTTTCGCTTCCAGTTTGGGGGCGGCTTTAGCGAGTATGTCCCTGACCTGCACGCCCTGCCACAGCAACTCGACCGACCACCCCTCGACGCAGTCCAGCCTGACCACCTTTTTATAGCTGGCATAGTCGTTGATCACTTCGTCGTAAGTGTAGCTGGCAGGATTCGCCGCCAGCCCGGTTACCTCCAGATGGTAGCTGGCGATATCCACATGCTGCGGTCCCTTGATGGAGTTCTCCCGGAAATCGTTTATCGAAGACAGGTCTTCCCCCTCGTACTCCCTGATTTCCGTGCCCGGGAGTGTCTGCGGGGGAGGCGTCGACGTTCCGCCGGGGGGCGTCGGCGAAGGTGTCAGCGTCGGCCCGCCGCAAGCGACCAATCCGCCGACGAACGTCACAAGAACAATCGTTAAAAAGGTTATACCGAAAATTGTTTTTTTCACGCGGTTATCCTCACTATAAGTTTGCTTGATTCCATTTCTCAGGCTATGCCGAAAGGTGTTGACTGTATGCGACTTTTATCCTATGCGCTGGAAAAGCCAGCGCGGGGCTTTACCATAGTGGAGGGGCAGGTTGGCGATGCCGGTCCTCATGGAGGTGGACATGGAAATCGGCATCCTCTGACTATGAAGCACAGGTGCTACAATTGCCGGAACTACAACCGGAACAAGAGCGCCCGGTTCCGGCGACCGATTGAGGCACGCCGCGGGAGCTCGTGGTGAAACAGGCGAAGGTAGACATCTTACGCCGGGCGGGTTTATGACAGCGAGGGCAAGGGGCCGTTTTATCGGACTGGCTTAAAGGACGCATCTGTTCGAACCTGGAATCGCATTCCGAGCAAACATACTCATAAATAGGCATCTATTCTCTCTCCATTTATAGTTTAACGCGTTTCACGCTCACTTTCAAGATAGTCAAAGGTCGATATTGCCCGCGCACAGCCCTTGTTGTAGGATATGATATGACAGCCATATCGGGGGAGGGAAGTTGATTCAAAGACTGGAACTAAAGACGCATTCGAGGATTGAGTTCCTGGACATCACGGCAAAGATTCGCGATGCTATTGCCAATAGCGGCATCAAGGACGGCGTCTGCTATATTTTCGTCCCTCATACGACAGCCGGGATTACGATTAATGAGCACGCCGACCCCGCCGTCGTCGAGGACATTATGGCTCAACTTGATATAATGGCGCCGCAAAATAAAAAATACCGTCATACCGAGGGGAATGCGCCGGCGCATATCAAGGCAAGCCTGATGGGGAATGTGAAAACATTATTCGTAGAGAACGGAAAGCCGGTACTGGGCACCTGGCAGGGGATTTTCTTTACGGAGTTCGACGGTCCCAGGAGTCGATACGTCCTGGTCAAAATAGTGGCGGACAAAGATTAGAGAATATTAACGAAAGACCAGCCGATAAGCCAGGATATCGAGCAGGCAATACAATATTCCCTTAAGGTCGCTGACCAGTCTCATAATTCACTGCCCCGTTTTTGTCCAAGGGGAACCAACGTCCTCTTTTCCCAGAAATCCGACTCTCTTAACAGTATCCGGTAAACGCCGCAATAACGGCACCGGCAGTATTTTCCGTGGAGCAGATAAAGTCCCTTGCGACCGCAATGAGGGCAATAGGCGAACTCCTGTATTATCCTGGCTACGGATGTTTTCACTGCTGGTTTTTTCACGCTTTCCATAGACTGCAACCAGTTTATAAAGTGTACCTTACAGGGCAATCACAAACAATAGTACAATCGTCACAGGTACGTCACAAACAAAATGGGGAAACAATGCAAACAGATACGGGGTTTAGAGTTTAGACTGTCCGGTGCGGTTCTTGAGGAAGAAAATCATCGGCAGGGACATGGCAGCCAGGGCGGCCCAGAAGTAAAAGGGGTAGCCCGGGTCCAGACGGGCGAGGCTGTTGCCGATAGGCGGCGCCAGGAAAGCGCCGACCATGGATATGGTATTGGCCAGTCCGGTAGCGGTGCCGCCGTAAGTGCTACCCACGCCCTTCACCTCGAAAATAATAACGTTGATAAGAGCTGACCCGCCGCTCCGTAAAAATCCGCAGGCAATAACCAGCAGCCATATGCCTGTAGTATTTGCCGTGGGTATCAGCGCCAGGGTGAGTATGACCGCCACCACGGAAATGAAAATCACGATTTTCCGCGAGCCGATTTTATCCGAGAGGAGCACCATGGGAAACACGCCGATGGTGTTGACGCCGCTGAAAACGGTGATAACGCTATCGGCGCTGGCGGGCGTCCAGCCGATGTTCCGTAAATAGAGGGGCAGGTAGCCGATGAGCCCCATGCTGGCCCCCCAGAGGAACGTCGTCATCGTCCCGATAATCCATACCTCTTTCAATCTGGCAACCCGTGACAGCGCTTCTCTAAAGGGCACTTTGGCCGCCACGGTATCGGGCAGCTCCCGGTGGGCGGGCTCATGGGTGGTCCACCAGAGCACTCCAAGTATCACGCAGGGCACGCCGTAGAAGAGCATGACCCATCGCCAGCTTCCCAGCAGCGGCGAGAGGGCCGTGGCGCTGAACATGGTAGCGACCATTGCCCCGATGCCCCAGGCAATGTTCAACATGGCGGTAGCCATGCCGAGCTGCCGACCCCCGAACCACTCGGCGGTGACCTTGGGGACGACGCTGGGCGCCGCCGCCGCCATGAGGCCAAAGAAGAACATGGTAACAGCCATGCTGATGAAGTTGACGGATATTCCCCGCAGCGCGCCGAAAATCCCGGCCAGGATGCAGACCACGGCGATGGTGCGCCTCACCCCGAAACGGTCGGCCAGCAGACCACCGGGCAATCCGATGAAGATACCGGCGAGCGGGTCCATACCCCATACGACGCCGATTTGCGTTACCGATAGACCGATCTCGTCCGAAATCTGCTTAAAGAGGACGGGCATACATAACCTGGCGGCCCCGGTGACGACGCCGTAGGTGAGCATGGTAACAGCCAGGATGTACCAGCGGTAGTTGGGATTGTTTTTTCGTATCATGGGAGGATTCTTCAATAATCCTAACACCTTTCTTCGAGTATTGGCAATCGTAATATAAAGGCGCCTGAAACAGGAGCGTCTTGGCTTCACCTAGAGCCTCTATGCTATAATGTGGCTCATATGACCGTGGTCGTTACGGGCGCCGGCGGGCATGTCGGCGCCAATCTGGTGCGCACCCTTATCGCTCAAGGCCGGCCCGTCCGCTGCCTGGTGCACGTTAACACCCGGGCGATCGACGGCCTGCCGGTCGAGACTATTCAGGGCGATATCAACAATCCAGATTCTTTACACCGGGCTTTTCAGGGCGCCGAGGTCGTCTATCACCTGGCGGCCCGGATTTCTCTGTCCATGAAAGACTGGCCGGTGCTGGAATCGGTCAATGTTACCGGCACGCATAATGTCGTTGAAGCCTGCTTGAGCACAGGAGTACGCCGTCTGGTGCACTTCAGCTCCATCCACGCCCTAGTGCAGGAGCCGTTGGCTATCCCTGTCGATGAGTCACGCCCGCTGGCAGCATCCCGCCATTATCCCCCTTATGACCGCTCCAAAGCCGCTGCGGACATCGAGGTCCGGCGCGGTATCGAGCGGGGACTGGACGCCGTGACCATCTATCCCACGGCCATTATCGGCCCGCACGATTACCAGCCGTCTTACTTCGGGGAAGCCTTGCAGTCCATGGCCAGGTGTGAGCTACCGGCGCTGGTGACCGGCGGGTTCGACTGGGTGGACGTGCGCGACGTCGTGCAGGGGGCTTTAGCGGCGGCGGCAAAGGCGCCGCGCGGGGCAGGCTATCTTCTTTCCGGGCACTGGGTCTCCATGTGCGATATCGCCGCCGGCGTAGCGGAGATTACCAGCACTAAAGTGAACAAGTTCGTCTGCCCGCTCTGGCTGGCGCGCGCCGGCGCCCCGATAATCGAGGGAATAGGTCGACTCAGCGGCAAGCGGCCGCTCTACACCGGCGCGTCTTTGCGGGCATTAAAGAGCAACCGGCATATCAGCCACGAAAAAGCCACCCGCGAGCTCGGCTATCAGCCGCGTCCTTTCCGGGAAACGCTGGTCGACACCCTGCGCTGGTTTCAGGAAAACGGCCAGTTAGACCTTGCCGGTGCGAAGCCCGGGAGTCCCCGGTGAAAGAGCTGGACGTTTTTCACGGGCTGCTGATAGCCTGGTTCATCCTGGGGGCGATAGTTTTCATCGCGCTTTTCTTCGTCGCGGCCCCTTACGGCCGCCACATCAGGAAGGGGTGGGGGCTAACTATCGACAACCGGCTGGGCTGGATACTGATGGAAGCCCCTTCGCCTATTGTCTTTCTAATATGTTTTCTGGTAGGAAATCGCGCGAACGCGGTGACCCTGGCTTTTCTTATCCTGTGGGAAGCGCACTACCTGCACCGCGCTTTTATTTACCCCTTCAGCCTGCGCGGCCCGGCGAAACGCATGCCACTGGCGGTGACCAGCCTGGGATTTCTTTTCAACGTGATGAACGGCTATCTGAACGGCCGCTATGTCTTCCATTTTTCCACCGACTATGCAATCGATTGGCTCAGCGACCCCCGTTTTATACTGGGCGCGACACTGTTCGTCATCGGGTTTATCATCAACCGGCGGGCGGATAAAATACTCCGCGACCTCAGGCAGCCCGGCGAGTCCGGCTATAAGATATCCCAAGACCTTCTCTACCGCTGGGTCTCCAGTCCCAACTACCTCGGAGAGATTGTAATCTGGACCGGCTGGGCGGTGGCGACATGGTCGCTGCCGGGACTGGCTTTCGCTTTCTGGACGGCGGCCAACCTGGTGCCCCGGGCAAGAGCCCATCACGCCTGGTATCACAGGACCTTCCCCGACTATCCCCCGGGGCGTAAAGCCCTGCTGCCGGGCATCTGGTGACGCCAGGACAGCGCTATCAACACGGCGGCGACCACCAGCAAGACGTTCCTGAGGAACAGGACAAAAACCGGCAGCGCTTCGCCCAGCTCAAACGGGGTGTAGTTATAAGGGTAGACATACTGGGTGAGGAACGCTGCCGCCACGAACAACGCCGTAATGATATAGTCTTTTCTTCCGGTAATCAGGGGCAGCAGGGGGCAGAGCCATACCAGGTACTGCGCGGAGAAAACTTTATTGGCCAGCATGAACACTATCACCGCCAGGGCGGAATACTGGATAAGCCTGGCAGCGGCAATTGCTGATAACGCAGTTCCAGCGCTTTCTCCAGCATCTTTCCGGGAACGCCAGGCATAGATTCCGTATACGATTATCAGTAAACAGGTAAATATATAAAAAGACATTCCGGCCAGACTGTCCGCCAGCGGCGAGACCAGGTTCCACGAGCCGAAGGTCAGTTCCCCGGTCACACTGGTCAAGCCGAGGACCTGGCCGACCAGCAGCGCGGTGCCGTAAGTGCTTTCGGAGTGGAGTCCCCGCTCGAGGTGATAGGTCCAGGATTCCCAGTAGCCGGGGGCGTCGATGATTACCCAGGGTAGAGAAAACACGATAAGCACCGCCAGGAAAACCACACCACCTTCTACTATACGGCGGTACTGCCGGTTTCGGAACTGGTAAACGATAAAGAGGGGTAAGATGATCACCGGATACAGTTTGGCAGCGAATCCCAGGCCAACGGCCGCCCAGGCGAGCTTGTTTTTCCCCTTAATGAAAGCCCACAGTGCCGCCATCACGAACATTGCCGGCAGCAGGTCATAGCGGCAGACCAGTATCGCGCCCGTCGCCAGGATGAGCAGAGTGTAGACTGCCAGGGTCCTACGCACTGAAATTTTGAAAAATGAAGAGAGGTCGGCCAGCATGAGCATTATCAGGAGGTCGCATATCATCAATTCGGCGGCAAATACCCAGCTATAGCCTGCCGTATTATGAGAAACAAGACCGGGCAGAAGGAAGCTCAAGAGTGCCAGCGGCGGGTATTCGCTGGGGAAATCATGATAGGGTATCTTACCTTCGAGCATTCGCTCGGCGAGGAACAGCTCGAGGGTGCCGGTGCCGGGATACAACAACAGGGCCATGACCGGGAACAGGCAGAGAAAGAGGAAAACGTGCACCGCCATGAAAATCAGTAGAGTCTTTTTCCAACTGCCGAAAAACATCGTGTTCCTCGACTATATAATAGTATATACGCGTGTTTTTCTCTATGCCGTTAATTGACGCCGCGATTTACGAATAATATTATTAAACAGGGGTGCCTGATGTCCGATTTGAACGATAGAATCTTGGAAATGGCTCAATTGATGTTCGCCTCAAGGTACATGGTGGTATTTACCGGGGCCGGCATCAGCACGGAGTCCGGCCTGCGGGATTTCCGGGGACCGGACGGCTTGTGGACCCGCCGCGATAAAGGCCTCTCAACGCCGCGTCAGGACTTCACCGGTGCCGCGCCGAATACCGGTCACCAAGCCATCGCCGAGCTACAGGACATGGGCAGACTGGCTTTCCTGATATCGCAGAACGTGGACAACCTGCACCTGAAGTCAGGCATTAAGCCGGAGCTACTGGCGGAGCTTCACGGCAATCTCACTAAAGTGCGCTGCGTCGAGTGCGACTTCAAGATGGACAGGGTGGAGGGGGAAAGCAAGTGTCCCCTGTGCGGCGGCGGGCTGGTGTCGACGGTCGTTAACTTCGGCGATTCACTGCCGGCTAAAGACCTGGCGGAATCGTATAAGCACTCGCAGAGGTGCGACCTGTTTATCGTGGTGGGTTCCAGCCTGGTAGTTTACCCGGCGGCGGATATGCCGGCGGTGGCTTTAGAAGCCGGGGCGAAGCTGGTGATTATCAACCAGGGCGAGACTCCCTTCGACGGGCACGCCCATTTACGTTTCTCCGAAGCCATCGGGGAGGTCCTGCCTGCGGCGGTAGACCGCCTCAAAGAACTGATGCAAAAGGGGACCTAGACCTCCTGCCATTCGTAAACGGTGCTCGACCAGACCCGTTTGACGGCATTTTCCAGCACGGCCTGGCGGGGTTCGGGGATATCAAGCAATGGCGGCAGTTGAGGAGTCTCCAACTTCCCCAAGAGGGGACAATACTTTTGCAATAGCGTTATCGTGGTCCGGGCGCCACCGTAGACAATGTAGTCCATCGATTTGACATAAGGTTCGATTTGCTCACGGGCATGCTGGCAGACGCGGGTCATGAATGACTCAATCTGTTTGTCCCGGTGCCGCTCGAAGCGGTGCGCCGATGAGCCACCCTGCCGGTGACGACCGTGGACGAGGCCGGTGCCCACCTTGCTGCCCAGCCTTTTTTCCCCACGGAAAACGCCGATGGCGTACGAGCCGAGTCGCACCAGCACGACGGCGATGACCAGGTCTTTTTCCAGCCGGGAGCGTATTTGGGCCAGGTCCAGGGTCTGAGTAACCTGCTTTTCAGCGGTAGGGAAAGGGGGCAAGACCAGACATTTTTGTGCCGCGCTCCAGAAGACATAGCAGCCCGTACCCGAGGCGGCGGCCAGCTTGATGAAATGCGGGTGCACATCCGGAGGGATATCGCCCAGGTTACAGACGCCCTGCGTCTCGGCGGGCGGGAGGCGGGGAGGCAGGCAAAACGTGGCGGCCTTCCCGCCGGGGACGCCAGCAAGCTCCCGGAGATAGTCCAGCGTTTTCGCCCGGGTGAGCACGCGTTTTTTCGATTTCAGCATATTAATGCGCTCCCGGGCTACAACCTGACGATAGTGGCCCCGTCGCCGCCTTCATCGCGCTCGCCGGGCCGGAACGTTTTTACCAGCGGATGATGCGCCAGGAACTCGCGGACAATATTGCGCACCGTCCCGGTGGCGATACCGTGGATAATGCGGACTTCCATGAGGTTGGACTGCATGGCGTCGTTGAGATAGGTGTCCAGCGCCGGCTCCACTTCGTCGGCGCGGCGGCCCCGCAGGTCGATTTGCGTGGGCACTCTCCGCGCGGCGGGCTGCGTGCCAGTAAGGGGTATTCCCAGTTGGGTCGGCTGAATTTTAGCGACGCTGTCCAGGCTGAGTCGCATTTTCGTCCGGCCCGCCTGAACTTCGATTTCCCTTAAGTCTTCCGCAACCGCCAGCACCGTGCCGGTGAGACCGACCTCCCTGATTTGTACCGTGTCACCGGCCCGTATGGTTTCGTCAACCGCGGCCGCCTCTTCGACCTTTTCAGGCTGCCAGGCTTCGCTCTCCAATTGTTTACGCACTCCCGCCAGGGTACGCTTCGCTTTCTCGATACTTTCGCGGCTTTTTTCTTTTCTCAAATCAGCGGCCGCTTGCCGGATTTCCCGGTTGAGCTCCGCCGTCTCGCGCACTATAGTATCCCGCGCTTCCCGTATCGCTTTACGCTCCTCCGTCTTGAGACGCTGGACCTCGGTCTTGAGCTCGGCGCTGCGCCGGGCGTACTCGTCCCGCTCGGACGTTAGCTCGCGTTGTAACGATTCTATTTTCTGCTTCTCGGTCATCAAACTTGCCAGCAGCATCTCCAGCTCCCGGCTACCGGCGGACAACATCCCGCGGGCGTCATCAATTATCTCCGCCGGTATGCCCAAGCGCGCCGCGGTCGCCATGGCGTTGCTGCCTCCGGGAATCCCCACCCTCAGGCGGTAGGTCGGCGCCAGCGTGACGGGGTCGAACTCGAGCGACGCGTTCTGGAGTCCTGTGGTGGTGTGGGCGAAAGCTTTAAGGTCGCTGTAATGGGTGGTCGCCACCGCCAGCGTGCCCCGCACCAGAAAGTAGCGCAGTATCGCCCGTGCCAGAGCCGAGCCCTCGGCGGGGTCGGTGCTCGTGCCGAGCTCGTCGAGGAGCACCAAGCTGCGCCCGGTGGCGCCTTTGATGACGCGGACGACGTTGCCCATATGCCAGGAAAAGCTGGACAAAGTCTGCTCGATGCTCTGCTCGTCGCCGATGTCCGCGAAAATACCGTCGAACAGGGGTATCCGGCTTTCGGCGGAAGCCGGAATCGGCAGGCCCGCCTGCGCCATGAGGCTGAGCAACCCGAGCGTCTTCAGCGTCACTGTTTTACCGCCGGTGTTGGGGCCGGTAATCACCAGGACGGAAAAATCGCGCCCGATTTCCAGCGAGAAAGGCACGGCTTTGTCGCCGAGCAGCGGGTGCCGGGCGTCGACCAGCGCTAAAAACCCCTTCCCGTTTTTATCGGCGGCATCGTTTTCCAGAATAACCGGCTCGACCGCTTTTATCCTTCTGGCGTACCTGGCTTTCGCCAGCAACAGGTCGAGCTCGGCGGCAAGCTCGATATTACGGTCGATTTCATCTTTGTGGGCACCCACCCCGGCGCTCAGAACGCTCAAAATTCTCTCTATTTCACGCCTCTCCTCAATGACCAGCTCCCGCATGGCGTTGCCCAGCCCCACGGTAATGGTCGGCTCCATGAAAACCGTCGCCCCGGTGTTGGAAATGTCGTGGACGATGCCCTTAAGCTCGTGGCGACTCTCCGTCTTGACGAGGATAACATAGCGTCCTTCGCGCTCGGTGATAACGTCTTCCTGAAGAATACGCTTACCTCTGGTAGAATTGATAATCGTCTCCAGGCGTTCCTGTATCTGGCCCCGGGTCTCCCGCAGCTGCTGGCGGATGTTCGATAAAGCCGGCGAAGCCGTGTCCAGCACCTCACCGTCCGGGCCCAAACAGCTGGAGATGTCTTTCTCGATTTGCCTTAGCTCGACGATGCCATTGGCGATGTCCCAGAGCAGCGGAAAATCTTCTGAAATTCCTTTTAAGTAACGTCGTATTTCATGCAGCGCGGCGAGCGTTTGCTGGATTTCCAGCAGGCCAGCCGGTTCCAGCATGCCTTCCAGAGAGGCCAGCCGGGCTTTTTCCCGTATATCCATCACCCCGCCGATAGAAAAGCCGCGGTCGAGGTCGAGCAACTGCCTTGTTTCAGCGGTCTGGCGCAGCAGTAAAGAAATTCCGGCATAGTCCTGCCGCGGACGCAGCGCCAGGGCAAGCTCCCGGCTCGCCGAAAACGAGGTGTAACCGGCCAGTATTTCCCTTATTCTGGGGAACTCCAGCATTTCCAGGCTTTTATCGTCCATTATCCTTCTTTGATTAAAGCGCCGGTATATTATAGCACGAAGGGAACAAGTTAGACCTTCTTTTAAAGTAATGCCTCGGTTCATGTGATATAATTAGAAAGTTATCCATATATTTCCCTTTATTTAATCCCGTGACTCAAGAAACTCCAGCCCCGATAATAGGCCTGCGCTCATTGCCCAGGAAACAGGTGATATTCACCTTCGCCGGCGTCATGCTGGCGATGTTCCTGAGCGCCCTCGACCAGACGGTAGTCGGCACCGCCATGCCGCGCATAATCAGCGACCTGGGCGGTTTCAGCCAGTATACCTGGCTCACCACCGCCTACATCATTACCTCGGCGGTCACGATTCCCATCACGGGCAAGCTCACCGATATCTACGGGCGCAAGTATTTTTACCTGGCCGGTCTGGTCGTTTTCATGCTGGGTTCCATCCTGTGCGGTCTCAGCCAGACGATGAACCAGATAATAATCTTCCGCGGCCTCCAGGGCATCGGCGCCGGCGTTATCATGGCCAATGCCTTCACGGTAGTCGGCGACCTTTTCCCACCGGCCTCCCGGGGAAAATACCAGGGATTTATCAGCGCCGTGTTCGGCCTCTCCTCCATCATCGGTCCCACGCTGGGCGGCTACGTGACGGACGAGCTTTCCTGGCACTGGGTATTCTTCATTAATGTGCCGCTGGGGATTATCGTAATTGTACTGTTTGTCTTTTTCTTCCCCAATTTCCGCCCGGATAAGCTCAAGCACAGCATCGATTACCCCGGCGTCGTCCTGCTGGTGCTGTCCGTCGTCCCATTTATGCTGGCATTGTCCTGGGGCGGGGTGGAATACGGGTGGGTTTCACCGCAGATCATCGGGATGTTCATCTTCGCGATGATAGCGCTGGGGGTTTTTCTCCGTGTAGAGTACCGAAGCCGGGAGCCTATTGTGCCGCTATCGATATTCCGGGACCGCATCGTGTCCATATCGTCGGTGATGATATTTCTCACCGCCGGCGGCATGTTCGGCTCTATCGTTTTCATCCCGCTATTTTTTCAGGGCGTCCTCGGCGCCAGCGCTACCTCGAGCGGCAACTTCGTGACGCCGATGATGCTGGGGGTGGTCTTCGGCAGCGCTATCTCCGGTCAATTTCTATCGCGGGCAGGCGGGCACTACCGCATCCAGGGCGCGATAGGACTGGCGGCCATGGCTTTAGGGATGTGGCTGCTTTCCCGCATGACAGTAGATACCACCAGCGGCATTGCCGTGAGGAATATGGTCATCACCGGTTTCGGGCTGGGCGTGACCATGCCGCTCTATATGCTGGCGGTGCAGAATGCCGTCCCTTACAATATCCTCGGCGCGGCCACGTCATCAACCGCCTTTTTCCGTTCCATCGGCGGGTCCGTCGGCCTGGCGGTGTTCGGCTCGGTGATGAACAATCGATTCGCCGCGGCCATAGCGTCCCGATTGCCGGCGGATTTCATTAAATTGATACCTCCGGAACAGCTTGACGCCCTGGCGAGAAATCCCCAGGCTCTGATAAGTCCGGAGGCGCAGGGGCAACTACAGGCAATCATCGGGCAGATGGGCGACCAGGGCGCGGCGCTATTGCCTCAGGTCATGCAGGGGATGCGCGAGTCACTGGCGCTTGCCATATCCGACGTATTTTTCTACGCGTTTTTCGCGGTCGTGCTGGCTTTTATCGTCAATTTGTTTTTAAAGGAAATACCGCTACGCGCCCATCACGGGGCGGCTCATCCTCAGGAAAATAAAAAGTAGTGGATTTTTCTTTATTCCGACCTAAGTGCTTCTATAGGATTGAGCCGCGAAGCGTTCCAGGCTGGGTAAAACCCGAAGAACAATCCGATGCCTATCGCCACGCCGACGGCCAGTAAGACTATATTTACACTCACCACGGTTGTCATCCAACCCATGACGTTGATAAGCAATGAGAGTCCCCACCCCAGGATAACCCCGATGATACCGCCCGTAAAGGTCAGCAGAGATGCCTCGACCAGGAACTGGCCCCAGATGTCCTCGTTCCTCGCCCCCAGGGCTTTGCGGATGCCTATCTCGCGGGTCCTTTCCAGCACCGAGACCAGCATGATGTTCATTACCCCGATACCCCCCACCAGTAGTGAGATGGCGGCCACCGCGCCGAGGAGCAGGGTCAATGTACCCGTGGTCTCCGTCAGCATGCTGGCTATCTCCTCGGTGGACATGATATTGAAATCATCATCTGCCACGGCGCTGAGCTGGTGACGGGTACGCAGCAGGCTGGTTATGTTGTCAATAACACTCTGTGTATATATCTCATCGCTTACTGTTAGAGATATGGTGGAGACAATACGGCCGCCCTGCGGCGTCCGGGGCTGGGCGACCGCCTGCTGCATCACGGTTAGAGGAATAAAAACGGCATCATCCGATGAGCCGAACGAGGCGCCTTTGCTCTCCAGGACGCCGATTACGCGGACGATTATTTTACCCATCCGCATCTGCTGCCCGATGGGGTCGTTAGTGCCGTAAAGGTCTTCGGCCACGTTAGGGCCGAGTACGGCTACCTTGGTACCGCGATCGTATTGGTCTGTGGTAAAAAACTTGCCGTTGCTTATTTCCAGGTTATTGACCGCCATATATCCCGGGGTGGTGCCGTATATCTGTGCGTTGGTATTTTTATCGCCGGTTACCAGTTGCAGACTGCTGGAGTAGGAAGGGGCCACCGCCGAAATATTCGAGACCTGTGCCGCTATCGCCTCTGCGTCTTCGAATGTCAGCGTTTGTGACCTACCGCCTGTGATGCCGCCGAATGTAAACGCCCCGGGACGGATGGTAATCAGGTTGGCTCCCATGCTCTGTATGTTCTCCAGTATCTGTTTCGTGGAACCCTGTCCGATGGACATCAACACGATTACCGAGGCCACGCCGATGACTACCCCTAGGATGGTCAGGAAACTCCGCACCTTATGGGTAACCAACCCTAACCATACCGTGGAGAGGAAACCGAACCACTTCTTAATTTTCATTTGCCTTCTTCCCCCACTATCTCGCCGTCTTTGATATGGATTATCCGTTGACAGTGCTTGGCGATATTGGCGTCATGGGTTACCATGATAAGGGTGATGCCGTGTTCGGTATTCAGTGAGGTGAGGATGGAAATTACCTCCTCGCCGGATTTGCTGTCGAGCTGGCCGGTAGGTTCGTCCGCCAGGAACACCGATGGATTTTTTACGATGGCGCGGGCGATGGCTACCCTCTGCTGCTCTCCCCCGGAAAGCTCAATGGGCCGGTGATTGACCCTCTCGGAGAGTCCCACTTTGGCCAGTGCTTCCAGGGCCTTATCGCGGTTAACGCCGCCCGCGTAAGTCAGGCCAAGCTCGACATTGGAGAGGGCCGTAAGCCGGGAAAGCAGGTTAAATGTCTGAAAGATAAAGCCTATCTTTTCTCCTCTGAGGCGCGCCAGTTCACGGCCGCTGAGGCGGCTGACCTCCCTGTTCTCCAGACGGTAGCTTCCGGAAGACGGCACGTCGAGGCAGCCCAACAGGTTAAGCATGGTCGTCTTGCCAGAACCGGATGGCCCCATAATCGCTACCAGCTCACCTTGCTTGATTTCCAGATTTATTCCCCTGAGGACAGTCAGCTCTCTTTTCCCCATCGGGTAAGTTTTGGTGATATTTTCTAACTTAATCATGGTCGTCTCTTACTTTATCCACCCGGCCCCCCGAAAAGCATGCCGCCCTGCCTTTCGTTGGAGGACGATGAAGAAGTTGTCTGAGGCACGATGACCTGCTCGCCTTCGGTCAGGCCTTCGGTTATCTCGGTATTTTGCCAGTCGCTGATACCCGTTTTGACTTCCCGCTTTTCCTCGACCTCGTTTTCCCCCACTACCCTGACATAGCTCTTTTGCCCCTCGGTGGTGACGGCGGCATTAGGTACCAGCAGCACATTCGTCCGGCTTTCCACGATGATGTTTACCGTGACCGTCAGTCCTTCGCGGAGCTCAAAGTCACCGGCCAATACTGAAGATGGCACCTGGCTTGTTGCCTGACCTCCGGACGTTCCGGGGAACGTCATACCCTCCGGGAACTCAAATCCTTCCGGAGGTTCAAACCCTTCAGGTGGCGTAAAGCCTTCCGGCGGCGTAAAGCCTTCCGACGGTCCGTTTTTCATTATTTCTTCCGCCTGTTCCCGGGTCATCCGACCGGAATCGACCGCTGCCTGCAACATCGGGGACAGGGTGACTGCGGTAGCGTTTTCCGAGACGGGCAGCGTCTGGTTCTGACTGACCGCTTGAATGGCATCAAGCTCGACTTTCACGTTGTAGTTCACCACGCCCGACTGTATCGTGGCAGTGGGGGCGATGTGCGTGACCCTGGCGGGGAAAGCCGCGCCCGTATTGGCATCCGCGGTCACCGTGGCCATACCATTGAGTTTGACCTGCGAGATATCCATCTCGCTCACGAGAATATCCGCCTCGAATTTATCGGGGTCGGCGATTTGCACGGCAACGGTGCCCTTGAGCACCTCGTCGCCGCCGGCGACATTCACTTTAGTAATGAAACCATCAAACGGCGCCTTTATCTCCGGGCTCATGCTCAAGGCTTCGTCGTAGTCCTTCTGGGCGTCCGCCAGCGTGGACTGCGCGTCGGCGAAGTCCAGCCGGGCATTTTCCAGGTCCTGGGCCGCGTCTACGGCGGCGAGTCTGGCATTATCCACGGCGATGCGCGCGTCTTCCACGGCAAACCGGGCGTCTTCAAGAACGATTTTAGCGTCCTCCAAGGCAAATTTATACTGTTCAATCTGGAACTGTTTTTGAGCTATCTGCAACCGGACATCGGTGGTCAGGCTTAAGTTATTGGCGGCCAAGATTTCTGCGAGGTTTTCGCGGGCCTCGGCGAGCTCCTGCTGGGCATTTTGCTTCTGAGTGACCCAGTAGCCGCTTTCTACAGTGTGGGCGGTGACAAGCTCACCTACACCAACGCCCTGCATAATTAGCTTCACAATTTCAAGATACTGCACCGCGGCATCCACGGCGTCCTGCGCCTGTTTGACCTCGTTGATCTGGTGCAGCGTCTCGTTGGCGGTCATTACATTAAGTTCCGCCTGCCGCACCGCCAGCTCTTTAGCGGTAATCAGGCGCTCGGCTTTAATAACGTCGTTCTCTTTTACCGTAACCTGCCGCGACTTCGTGGTAAGTAAAATTTCGCTGTCCGACACCAGGCCGCTTTTGGTAACCACGTTACGCTGGGCGGTGTCGAGGGCTTTTTTCATCAGTTTGAGCTGGTCGTCCCACTCGGCGGGGTCGAGCGTCACCAGCACGTCCCCTTCTGTTACCGTGTCGCCTTCCTCCACCAGCACGTCCGCTATCGTGCCCTTGGTCCCGCCCGGGTAGAAGAGCTCGACGGCAAGGTCCTCGGTGCGCGACAGGGCCAGGTTACCGGCGGCGGTGATCTCCAGGGTGAGGTTGCCGCGCTTGACGGTGGCTACCTGGCTTTCAGCGCTGGCTTTGTTGGTCGACGCGCCACAGCCGATGATACTGAGCACCAGGCTACTCACGACAAGCAAGGCTATAATTGTTTTCAAGGTCTTCATTTTTTCCCCCGTATTTCTTTATTTCGCCGCGACCGGCACG
>CAYXOZ010000001.1:0-12817 GCA_964467135.1 uncultured Dehalococcoidaceae bacterium | reverse complement strand
TAATGCTTCCTCCCCGGTCCGTGTGCGCCACCGCGTTCTCGAGGAGGTTGAGCAGCACCTGCTTGACGCGATGCCGGTCGATATCCACCAGTGGGAGTGAGTCAGGGAGGTCGTTTGTAATTGTTAATCCCCTGGCGACGGCCTTCGCCTGCACGGCGGCGGAGGCTTCTTTAACCAGGCCGTTAACGTCCTCCGACTGCCTGACCAGCCTGATTTCGCCGGCATCAGCCAGGCTGAGGTCCTGGAGGTCGTTGACCAGCCGCGACAGCGTGGAGGCTTCCTCGTCCAGAGAGCGGATAGCGGCCTCGTCCGGCATAACGACCCCGTCGTTGATAGCCTCCAGGTAGCCTTTGAGATTGGACAGAGGCGTCCTCAGCTCATGGGCGACATCCGCCACCATGTTACGACGCAGGCGCTCGTCGCGCTCCAGGTTATCAGCCATGGAGTTGAACGACTGCGCCAGTTCACCGAGCTCGCCTTTGCCCTGATATTCCACTCTCCGGGAAAAATCGCCTTTACCGAACTGCCGCGTAGCGTTGATAAGGGCTTTGACCGGCGAGAGCACGCGGCGCGATAGCAGGAAAGTCAGGACGATAGCGATTCCGATAGCCAGCAAGCCGCCCCTGATGAAAAATTTACCCATGGTTTCATAGGAAATCTGCAGCGCGGCGCGGTTGATATCCGGGTAATCGCCGGGAAGCACGTGGAGGATGCCGATGACGTCCCCTGGCGCGGCCGAGCCCGATAATTCAGACGCTCTCGCCGGCGTGAACATATTGAACGTCGGGCCGGGCATGCTAATTCCGGTCAGAATGGCGGGCTCGCCAGACTCATCATCGGTATAGGTGCTCCCCAGCAGGCTTTCAGCAGAATCGGCGACGACGTTATTTTCATTATCGGTCAGAATTATCCTTCGCCCGTAGAGGTTGCTCCACTGCGTGACGAGGGACTGCACGCCTTCCCAGTTTCCGCGGAACTGGAAATAACGCGTCAGCTCCAATTCTATTCTTCTGTCCTGCATGGATTCCAGGTGTTCGCCCATACGGGCGATTTCGTTACGGGTGGCGCGATAAGCGAAGAAAAACGCGGAGCCAATGACCACAATGATAATCAACGTGAAGGCGGCGAGGAGACGGAAGTTCAGGCTATGCATCAATTACTCTGCTCCATGAGCTTGTAGCCGGCCCCGTAAACGGTCTTGATGAACCTGGGATGGCGGGAGTCCGGTTCGAGTTTGCGGCGCAGCTTGAGGATGTGGACATCGATAGTACGGTCGAAGCCGTCAAAATCGTGGCCGAGGGCTTTTTCAATAATCTGCGCGCGACTGAACACGCGGCCGGGCTCTTTAACGAGGGCACCGAGGACTTTAAACTCGACGGGCGTCAGGCCCAGGGGTTTGCCCTCCAGAAAGGCTTCGTGCTTCAAAAAGTTGACGGTAAGGTCCCCGTAGTCGATTTTCTCCGGGCCCCTCTCTCCGGGGAGGCGACGCAGCACCGCCCGCACCCTGGCCGCGAGCTCCCGGGGGCTGAAAGGCTTGGTGACATAGTCGTCGGCGCCAAGGTCAAGGCCCCGGAGTCGGTCGTCGTCAGTAGTGAGGGCGGTAAGCATGATAATGGGCACGTCCGACTCTTTGCGGAGGATGCGGCACACGTCGAGGCCGCTCATGCCGGGCAGCATTAAATCGAGGACGATGAGGTCAGGCTGGTTTTCCCGGGCCAGCGCCAGGGCGTCGTTACCGTTATAGGCCGTGATGACACGGTAGCCGTCCCGGGCCAGATAGAGCTTGACCAGCTCTACCGTTTTGACATCGTCATCGACGACCAACACTTTTTTACCAGACATTACGCGGTCTCCGCCATTTAAAGGTTTCATCTTAATATATATCATAAATGTTAATAAATTGTTAAATTTGTTATTTGATTACTCTTCGTATTATAGCTAAGATGAAGAAAGGAGGGGGGCGTCCCCCTCCTTTTTCGTGCTCTCTATTTCCGGACTCTGCGACAATTATTTAAGATTGGCACCGGGCGCGCACCAGCCTCCGAACCTGTCTCCCATCATACCCCCGAACCTGCCAAAACCCCGGTGCATGCCGCCGAACGGGCCTATTCCACCCTGATTATCCTCGCCGAAGAGACCGGGGACATCGGGTCGGGCGTCCCACCATTGCTTGAACTCATCGGTCGGGAGGGACGGACGGGAATCCAGCCACGCGTCGAGCGCGTCGGCCTGTTCCTGCGTTATCTTGTCGTCCGCCACGAGCTTTTCGAGGAGCCTGTCTTTAGCTTCAACTTTGATCGCCTGGCCGGCCTCGGTGAACGCCTGTTTCAGCGCCTCCGGGTCGATAGAAACGCCCGTATTCTTTTCGTAAATTACCGCTACCCTTTCCAGAAGGGATACGTTTGCCGTCTGGGTCGCCGCGTTTTCCTCTTCGTCCGCCTGGGCGATGGCGACGCCCCCCAGGGCAACCCCCAGAACAAGGACGGTCAACACCGCGATGATGATAAATTTTTTACTTCGCCACATATATGTCACCTCCTTTCCTGGCTTTTCTATAAAAAAGATAACAACTAATTGTTAAAAACTGATTAATACGAAAAAACTTTCCCTGAGATGTTGGTCACAGACGTTGGAGGGACGTTTCCGTTATTATATAATTGATTTAGATGGCGATAAGCACCAAAAAACCGCAAAAAGCCAGTATTCACGTCACCGGCATGACCTGCACCACCTGCGCTTTTACCGTGCAAAAAGCCCTGGAAAAGATGCACGGTATCGGGCAGGCGAAGGTCAATTTCGCCTCCGAGAAGGCGTCCGTCGAGTACGACCCGGAGCAGGTTGACCTGGGTAAAATCAGGGATGCCATCACCGAGTCGGGGTACGGCATCGCGGCACGTAAGTCAATTTTCCCGGTGCGGGGGATGACCTGCGCTTCCTGCGTCGCGCGCGTCGAGGAAGCGTTAAAAAAGGTTCCCGGGGTCGTTTCCGTAGCGGTCAACCTGGCCTCGGAAAAAGTTACGGTAGAATACCTCGATAACGTTACGGCGGCCGACCTGCGCCGGGCGGTCAGCGACGCCGGCTACGAACTCGGCGAAGAGGCGGAGACGCTGGAGGATGTGACCGCGGCGGCGCGGCGGGAAATAACGAGCGTCAGGAACCGCTTCATCTTCGCGATAACGCTCGGGGCAATTATCATGGCGCTGATGTGGCTGCCGGAGTTCACCGGCAAGCCTTATGTCCTGTGGGCCCTGGCTACCCCGGTGCAGTTCTGGGCCGGCTGGCGGTTTTATCGCGGGTTCTGGGGGGCTTTAAAGCACCGCAGGGCCGATATGAACACCCTTATCGCCGTGGGCACTTCCGCCGCCTATTTTTACAGCGCGGTGGCCGTATTGTTCCCGTCCGTACTGACCATCGGCGGCATGGCCCCCGAGCTATACTTCGATACCTCGTCAATGATTATCGCCCTGATTCTGCTGGGGCGTTTCCTGGAGGCCAGGGCCAAGGGACAGACCTCGGCGGCGATTAAAAAGCTCATCGGTCTACAGCCGAAGACGGCGATGGTCATCCGCGACGGCAAAGAGGCGGAAATCCCCGTCGATGACGTAAAGGTCGGCGACCTCATTCTGGTACGGCCCGGAGAGAGAGTGCCCGTGGACGGCATTATAAGGCAGGGGAGCCCGGCTATCGACGAGTCCATGGTCACCGGCGAGAGCCTGCCCGTGGAAAAGAAAGTCGGCGACGAGGTCATCGGGGCCACCATAAATAAGACGGGCAGCTTTCAATTCGAGGCGACCCGCATCGGCAAGGACACGACGCTGGCGAGAATCGTGCGCCTGGTGGAGGAAGCCCAGGGGAGCAAAGCGCCTATCCAGCGCCTGGCGGACATTATCGCCAGTTATTTCGTGCCGGTGGTCATCGGCATTGCTATCGTAACTTTCGTTATCTGGTTCTTTTTCGGGCCCTCTCCTTCTTTGACCTTTGCCTTTCTGAATTTTATCGCTGTGCTGATTATCGCCTGCCCCTGCGCCCTGGGACTGGCCACGCCCACGGCGATTATGGTAGGCACGGGTAAAGGCGCCGAACACGGCATCCTTATCCGCAGCGCCGAAGCCCTGGAAAGACTGTATAAAATAAACACGCTGCTCGTCGATAAGACCGGCACGCTTACCGAAGGCAAGCCGGAGGTGACGGACATCCTGACCATTCCCGGTGGCAATGAGGACGAAGTCCTCGGGCTGGCGGCGGCGGTAGAACACGACTCCGAGCACCCGCTGGGTGAAGCGGTCGTCAGGCTGGCGAAGGAGAAAAAATTAAACATTTTACCCACATCTGATTTCAATGCTATTCCCGGCCACGGGGCCTCGGCCAAAGTTGACGGCAAGGACCTGCTGCTGGGTAACCTTAAATTAATGCGCGACCGTGGTGTCATTCTTCAAGGACTCAACGATGAAGCCGAGGGGCTCTTGAAAGACGGCAAGACGGTGATGTTCCTGAGCGTGGACGGCAAAGCGGTGGGCGTTATCGGGCTGGCGGACACTCTGAAACCGGGCGCCGCCGCGGTAATGGCCGATATCAGGCGGACCGGCATCGAGGTAGTCATGGTCACCGGCGATAACCGGCGCACTGCCGAGGCTATCGCCCGGCAGGCCGGCATCGACCGCGTCCTGGCCGAGGTGCTGCCGGAGAACAAGTCCGGCGAGGTCAAAAAGCTCCAGGAGGAAGGGCGTATCGTGGCGATGGTAGGGGACGGCATTAACGACGCGCCGGCCCTGGCCCAGGCGGATGTCGGCATCGCCATCGGCACCGGCACGGACGTCGCCATGGAGACCGGGGATATCACCCTTATCAGCGGCGACCTGTCCGGTATCGCTACCGCAATATCGTTGAGTCGCCGCACGATAAGAACGATAAAGCAGAACCTTTTCTGGGCATTTGCTTATAACGTACTGCTCATCCCGGTGGCGGCGGGAGTGCTTTACCTCGCCTTCGGCAGCCGGGGCGTGCCTTCGGGGCTCAGCGGCATCCTCGGTCAATACGGTTTCCTGAATCCGATTCTGGCGGCGGCGGCGATGGCACTGAGCTCGATAACCGTCGTCTCCAATTCTCTGCGATTGAGGGGATTCCGCCCGCCGAAAATAGTTAATAAATAGAGAGGTGTGATTATGGCAATCGACCCCGTATGCAAGATGAAAGTAGACGAAAAGAAAGCCGCGGCGACATCGGAGTATAAGGGCAAGAAATACTATTTCTGCGCAGTGGGCTGCAAGAAGGCTTTCGACGCCAACCCGGAGAAGTACCTGGCGTAAAAGCAGAGCAGGGCGTTTGACATAATACTATTTTTTACGCGACCTTCTTTTTAACAGGAACAGCACGGCCAACGCTGCCATCCCCGCCCCACCCACGCCGAAAATGACCAGCTTGTTGGTGAGGATTTTCTGCCACCAGGGCGTTGCCGCGGCGGACGTATCGGTGATGTTCTCTTCGACAGTCCCATTATCGGAGGTCTCTTCGAACAGCATGGCTTTAATCAAATCCGTTTCGTTGGCGGTCGCCGAACCAGGCAGGGCGTCTTCGGGATTGATTGGCACAGATATTGCCTGAGTTGCCTCTACCAGAGATTTTATGGATAGCATCGCATCTTTTTCATTGTTGGTCTCATCGATTTCCGCGATGATATCGGCCTCGTCGATAACAGCTTTAAACGTGTAATTCCCGCTCAGGGCCGTCCAGGTGCACGACCCTTCGGCAGTCTCGCCCACCTGTATCTCGTGAAACTGTACCGAAGCCACGAAAATATCGCTGACGTAAACAGCCACCTGCGGTAAAATGGCAGCACCAATGCCCAGGTTCTTTACTTTAATGCTCAATGTCACGGTGGCATTTTCCGAGGGACTTACCGGCGTCCAGCTAATCGACTCTATGGCAAGGTCGGGCGCCGGCAGTCTGACCGTTTTTTCGTTATTGGACTCGTCGCCTTCGGTTACGTCGTCATCTTCGTCGATAACAGCCCGCAAAGCCCACGAGTCCGTTTGCGCGCGCCAGCTGAAAGTCCTGGCAACAATATTCCCGGGGGCAATTTCATCCAGATAATGTCTGCCCTGCGAAGTACCATCGACATAATAGTCAATATACGACCTGCCGGCGGCCAGGTCGCCCCGGTTTTTCACCGTAACGGTAAAGCCTACCTCTTCACCGACCAGCGGATTTTCCGGCGACCATTTCAAACTCTGGATAACAAGGTCGGGCGCCGCAACGTGGATTGATACGGTTTTTTCGTTATTGGTTTCGCCGGTCTCGGCGACGTTATTATCACAATCGGCTACCGCTTTGATAATATGCGTGCCGGCGGCGGCCTGCCAGGTGACGGTATTTACCAGGGTCTTGCCAGCCCCTATCGAGTCGGCGTAGACCGATTCAAGGAACGTATCGTCGACATAATAGTCCACGTGAGAGTAGCCGGCCTGGCCGGGACCCTTGTTTTTGACGGTAGCAGTGATGGTGACGGTATCGCCGGCAGAGGGACCGGTCGGCGCCCAGGCGATGCTGGTAATGGTGAGGTCGGTGTTGGGGGTATTTTTAGGGGGGCCGATGTTCACCGTCTTGGTGTTGTTGGTTTCGTTGGTTTCCGGGATGACATTGTCCGCGTCGATTACCGCTTTATAGGTCATCGTGCCCGGCTTCTGGATGCAGTTGAACAATATTTTAGTGATTTCGCCGGCGCTTAAAACCGGTATCTCTTCGCGCAGCTCGTAGCTTTCGTTGACATATAAAGTCAGTTCGCCGGGGAGCGAGCCGTTCTTCCCCTGGTTCTTGACGAGCACGATAATAATGGCCCCGTCCGCCACTACCGATTTTTCCGCCGCGCGGGTAATGCTCTGGACGACGAGGTCGGGGAGCACCGCCGGCAGGGTAACGGTCAGGTCGTTATTAGTTTTATCGTTCTCGAAAATCTGGTGGCGGGAATCCGCGGCGGCTTTAAAGTTGTGCGCGCCCAGTCCGGCGATCCAGGAGAATTGCTCGGTGGCGCTGGCGCCGGGGTTCAATCCCTCGACGAAGTCCTCCGACTGCAGCCAGTCGTCGACGTAATAAGCCACCCAGAAACCGGCGGCTTTGCCACTGCCCCGGTTGCTGATTTTTACGCTCACGGTCACGTTACTGGTTTCCGAGCGGTTTTGCGGCGACCAGGTTATCCTTTCAACAACGACGTCCGGGGCGGCGGTGGCGTAGGTAACCACTTTACTATTGTTGGTCTCATCGCCTTCTTTGACCTGGTAAAGACGGTCGGCGGTAGCTTCGAGGGTATGCGGCCCGGATAAAGCCAGCCAGGTGAAGGTAACGGTGCTGCTGGCGCCTATTTCCAACCCGGAGATTTCACGGTTTCCCAGCGGATTGCCATCGATTTTCAGATTAACGCTGAAGCCGGTGGCCGTCTGGCTGCCCTGGTTTTTAGCGGTCACGGCCAGGGTTACCCTATCTCCGGCGGACGGACTTACCGGCGACCAGGTGATCGAGGTCACAACCAGGTCCGGGGCGATAACGGAAAAAGCGAGCGTCTTTTCGTTATTGTTTTCGTCGCTCTCGACAATGTTATGGTCGTCGTCGATGACTGCCTTTATGACGTGTGATCCCGCCCTGGCTTTCCACGTCATAGTCTTCTGGACGGTCTCGCCGGGAATAATCCCGGAAACCCAGGCGGAATCGAGATAATCGTCGTCGATAAAGCAGGCGAGGCGGGCAGTGCCGGCCGGGCTGTTGCCCTGGTTCTGGATAGTCACCTTAAACGTCACGGTGCCACTGATAGCGGGGAGCTGAGGCGCTAAGGTAATCGTTTCCACGATGAGGTCGGGGGCACCGGTGGACTCAGCACGGACTCCGGCACTATCAACCGGATAAACGGCGTTGAAAAACATCCAGGACAATAAAAACAAAAATACCAGCGCGCCGGTATATACCCGGTGTTTGCCGTTACTCATCGGTTAAGCCTTTACGTTTCGGTTGAGTATAGCTTACACCGACGAGTTTCCGGCGGGGATGGGCTTTAGCATGGGTTTAAGAGTGGTGCTCTTACCCATTTTGGAAAAAATGAAAAAAGGCGGAGTTCAACCTGAGGGTCGATGGGCGGGGAAGGTCGGGGTCAAATATTATTTATATTTTTCTCTCGGAGTTGGCCCAGTATTTTTCCCGCAGATCACGCTTCATGATCTTACCGGCGGCGTTCTTAGGCAGAGATTCCATGAACTCCACCGACTTGGGGGTCTTGTAGCCGGCCATGTTCTTTTTCGAGAAATCGATGATTTCCTGGGGGGTGGCTTCAACGCCCTTCTTGAGAGCGATAACCGCGTGGACCTTCTCCACCCAGTAGGGGTCCGGGATGCCGATGACGGCCACCTCGTGTATTTTGGGATTCCGGTAAAGGATTTCCTCTACCTCCCTGGGGAACACATTCTCACCGCCGGTGATAATCATGTCTTTTTTACGGTCGACCAGGAAGACATAGCCCCTTTCATCATATTTGCCGATATCCCCGGTATGCAGCCAGCCGTCGATGATGGTGTTGCTGGTATCCTTGGGCTTTTTCCAGTATTCCTTCATGATATGCTTGCTGCGGACGATAATTTCGCCCAGCTCGCCGAGGTCAACGTCTCTTCCTTTATCGTCCACAATCCTGACCTGTACGCCGATATCCGGTTGTCCCACGGATTCCAGCCTTTTTTCCTCCGCCTGGCCCACCACCTTATGGTCTTCTTTCGGCAGGTGGCAGATAGCCGGTCCGCTTTCGCTCTGGCCATACCCCTGCCCGAAAATAGGCCCGAAAGTCGCCAGTCCCTTTTTCAACACTTCCACGGGCATGGGCGAGCCGCCATACCAGATGAACTTGAGGCTGCTGATATCGTATTTTTTGACGTCAGGCAGCGCCAGCATAGCGACCAGGTGCGTCGGCACGATGGAGACATGCGTCGCCTTGTGGCCCTGAATCAACTGTAAAGTAGCCGCAGGGTCGAAGTTTTTCAAGATAATGTTGCACCCGCCCATGTACAGGATTGACCGTACCATCGTGTCCCCGGCGATATGGAACATCGGGGACACCTGGATGTGTTTGTCTTCGGGCTGAATGCTCAGGTTGATGATATAGGTGCGGGCATCGTCCCAGGCCTCGCGGTGAGAGTATACCGCCCCACGGGGCACCCCGGTGGTGCCGCTGGTATAGATGATGAAGAATCCGTCGTCCTCTTCCACTTTAACATCAGGCTCATCGGTCAGCTGGTTTTCCAGCAGGTCGGATATAAAGAGCATATCGCGCGCGCGGTTTTCCAGAGAGATATAGTTTTTAACGTTGGGAAGCTTCGGCCGAACAACCTCAGAAACGGCGATAAGCTCCGGCCCGACGAAAAGCGCCTTGACCTCGGAGTAGTTGATGAGATAGTCCAGCTCATCCGCCTGCAAACGGGGATTGAAACGTGAAATGATATAGCCGCCTTTCATAGCAGCACCGTAAACGATAGCATAATCCAGGCAGTTCCAGGATAACAGACCGATGGCTTCTCCCTTTTTAATGCCCAGCTTCTGTAAAGCGTGCACCAGACTGTTTATCTTGGCGTTAAACTGGGCGTACGTTAGCTGCTCCTTGCCGTAAATATAAGCCACTTTATCGGGGCGGAGTACCGATTGCCGGTAAACGATATCGGCGAAGGTCCCTATGTTGTATCGTGATAGATTTTTAAGTATCTTTTCGGCCGCCATTTTTCCTCCATCTTCAGTAGAGATTGCTAACTCCGGACGCGTCCGGCAAAGAGGGCTGTTGAGTCAGTTTAGGGTCTTTACAGGAAAATCCGTTGAAATTGAAAATATTCGTAAAAATTGCTCCCCCGACCCCGGATTCCGTTTTTTCTTCGTATATGAGGTCGGGTTTATATTTATTCACAGGTATTCTTTTTTGTCAATACATCATAGCACGAAAAGTTGTCAATTGTAAAAAAAATCAGGAAAATTTTTTCGGATTGCGCAAAGATATCAAGGGTTTGCACAAGTATAAAGGGGCACCACGGTTTGCCTAATCGCCGATTAACCCGGTCTGGCGCCGGCTTTATCCAGGAATGTATTCACGTCGCCGAGGTTAAATCTGTAGTCACCACGCCTTCCGATGCGGTAGGCTTTGAGGTCGCCGTTCTTACTCCAAAGTCGTACCGTGTTGGGATGGACGTGCAGTAGATGCGCCACCTCGTTCACGGTCAACATCTGGCGGGGTGAAGTCTCATCTCTGTAATTGTCTTTAAGCATCTTACCGGCCTGATAATATGGCTTTCTTTTCCTCATTAAGCTTAAAGGTTGGATTATTTTTCCACAATACAGACGGCACTGAATAGATATCCGTGGCAGCACCCATGATATACGTGTGGATTGTAGAATGACGGGACGGAAGGGCAAGAGAATCGTATTGATCAGACGGCTTCGCCGACGATGTTCTTAAGGCGTTTGGCCAGGCTTTCTTTAAACCTGTTAAATTCATCCCGGGTCAGGTATTCCTCGGACAGTTTTTTCGACCGGCCGGTGGTCAATACGGAAGGCAGATTACGCTCAACGGCGGTGATAACGGCCTGGGTCTGGTCATTAGCCACCAGTTTATTCAATATCAGCTTTAAATTGGTCCTCACGGTCTCTTCGTCCGCGTTCAGTTTGGCGGCCGCCTGTGCAACGGTGTTCCCGCCAGCGATATGGCTCAAAAGCTGGCTCTCTTTCGGGGTAAGAACGGCCATGAGGTTGTCCATTCGCTCGTTCAATGTGCCAATCTCCTGGAACTCAGCCAGGGCTTTAGCCGCCATTTCCGGCTTGAGCAGCTCTTCGATGATAGGCAGGTTGCCCTGGGAGACCACCTTGATGATATCCAGCAGGTGCTCGGGGTCCGTGTCTTTGGTGAGACAGGCGCTGGCGCCGCTCTTTATCACCTCAAAAAGCTGCTCTTCGTCTTTTTCCTCGATGGTAATAATAGCCGATATCGCCGGGAACCTTCTTTTAATACGACGGACAATCTCCGGGCCGCTCACTTTTTTGTCCCGTATATTCAGGATAGCGATGTGAGGCGGATTGGCCTCGATATAGGTAAAGGCCTCTTCATTATTGGTGGCTTCGCCGGTAACTTCAAAATCGTCTTCGCCGGAGAGAATGAAGTGTATGCCTTCCCGGAAGAGGACCTGCGGGTCGGAGAGAAAAATCTTTATTCGCTTCATATGCGCCTGTTCGCCCGACACTATTTGATAACCCCGCGTTTTTAGTCTTTACACAATAATACTGCATTTAGGGCAGGTTAACAAGTTTTTTTACGATGGGGGGCTTAAAATTATTGGGGTTTTACGGGGTATTTTTTAAGGCTATAAATAGAAACGGGGGATGGCCTCATCAGGCCGGATAAAGGGCGATAAAAGTCACAGAAATATATGAAATAGGCGCCTATAATAGTATAGAAATGGTGAGGGGGAGTGGAGAGAAAGGGAGAAAGAAGGTGATGGGAAGCTTAAAATGAAGGGATACGGTTGCGAAGGTTCCTGAGCTCCTCGTGCGCTGGTGAAAGCCCGGTCCTTTGAAGGGGCCTTTGGCGAGGGAAACCAAAAAGGAGGAGTAGTGGAACGAAGTCAAGGGCAGGCGTTCTGAAGCTAAAAGCCGAAGGAGCCTGCTCTTTTTATATCAATAAATCCCCGGTTACTCATGGATTCTTCTGTATAATATTACTAGTACCACTACAATAATAATCATGCCGGCGAAAATTATAACCATGGGCTTCCAGTTGAATGAAGGCTTTTCGGGCAGAGTGGTACTGGTCGTTGGCGGTGGCGGCGCCAGTTTAACCGTAAAGTCGCCCGCCTGGCCGTTGACATCGATAATATAATTCCCAATCATACTTTCGGAAATAGTGAAGGATACCACCTGACTCTGGCCGGCGCCGAGTGCTATCTCTTTTCTGGCTCGCTCTTTGTTGTCTACCCCGAACACAACGATATATCTCCCCGAGCTGCCCCCGGTATTGCTTACCGTAGCGGAGATGGTCACTTCCTCGTCGGGACGGACTTCCATCGGGGTGATGGATAATCCGGAGATGATAAAATTCGCTGGTTCTGCCGGCTCCGTCACTTCGGCTACGGTGCCTTCCGGCGGCGGCTCATTAACGGTAAACCCGGCGGAAAGGCCGTTGATATCGGCGGTATACACCCCGACTTTATCCATCTTCAGTGTGAAGCTTATCTTATCGCTCTGATAACCGCCGAGCGACGTTTTCATGACAACTGACTCGACGTTGTTTATTTTCAGGACGATGTTGAAGTTCCCGAACAAGGCGCCGGTGTTGGTAATGGTAGCGCTGACGGTAACCAGTTCCTTGGCGTAAATTTCAGCGGGTGAAAAGCTTATGCCGTTGACTTCCAGTCTGGCGGCAGTCGTTTCCGCCATGACGGTATAAAAAGTAAGGTGATTTATCAATACAGTAATCGTATTCTTGACCGTGTCGACGTTACCGCCGGTCAGTTTGATCCATGTATTGTCCTGTAGATAGACGATGACCAGGTTATTTTCGTCGACCCCCTGGGGTATATCAGCATCGTTGTAGTGGAAGGTAAGATAGACCGGCGGGTAGAAGGTGCTGCCGCTGGGCCCGATATCATAGGTACCACACAAGAACTGGTTATTTTCGGGCGGTGCCGGCGCCGCCTGCTCTTTGATGGACATGAAGTTGAGGCGCACGCCGTTCCTGTTCTTGCCGATGGTATCTTTGGGTATGGTTATCTTGACTTTGCCATCGGCGGATTCAGCCGAAGCTTCGACCACGAAT